>NZ_JACGMO010000092.1:0-30120 GCF_015354745.1 Micromonospora sp. S-DT3-3-22 | reverse complement strand
CCGCGCCGCACAACATCGCGATCGGCGCGGAGACCCCGTGGGGGCTCGGGGCCCCCCTGGCCGACCTGCTCCCCGGCACCACCACCGTCCGGCTCGCCGAGGCCGACCTGCCCGCCGACCCGACCGCCGGGGCGGCCGGCCGGCCACTGGTGCTGGTGGTGCGGGACCTGCACCGGCACCCGTGGATGCGGGCCGCGGTCGACCGGGCGCTGGCCACCCGCCCGGACGCCGTGATAGTCGAACTCGGCCTGCCCGAGCTGGTCACCGGCGGGCTGCACCTGGCCACCCACGGCGCGACCCGGGCCGCCGCCCGCGCCGCCGCCGAACTGCTCACCGGAACCCGCTGACCCGCCCGCCCTCAGCGGTTCGCCGGCTCCCCCCGGTCGGCCAGCCGGTCCAGCTCGGCCAGCAGCCGGTCCACCTCGTCGACCGTGTTGTAGTGGTAGACGCTCGCCCGGACGGCGCCGCCGCTGTCGCGCAGCCCGAGCGACTGGAAGTACTCGTAGGCGTAGTAGTCCCCACTGGACAGGCAGAGCCCGGCGGCGCCCAGCGCGGCGGCCAGCCCGGCCGGCGTCCACCCGGCCAGCCGGAACGACACGGTCGGGCAGCGCCGCCCGCCGGCCGGCAGGACGCTGACCGCCGGCCGGGCGGCCAGCCCGGCGGCCAGCCGGGCGAACAGCGTCCCCTCGTACGCCTGCGCGGCGGCCAGCCCGGCGCGGACCCGGGCCCGCCGGTCACCGGTGGCCGTCGGGTCCAGCCCGGCCAGGTGGTCGACGGCGGCGGCCACCCCGGCGAGCAGCGGGAAGCTCGGCGTGCCGGCCTCGAACCGGTCGGGCACCGCGTCGGAGGAGGGGACCAGCTTGGCCGGGCGCAGCCCCGCCCAGCGGGCCGGGTCGGCCACCACCGCCGCCAGGTGCGGGCCGGACCACTTGTAGGCGCTGGTGACGAGGAAGTCGGCACCCGTGGCGGCCAGGTCGGTGGGGCCGTGCGGCACCGAGTGCACGCCGTCCACGCAGACCAGCGCGCCGGCCGCGTGGGCCGTCGCGGCGATCGCCGCCACGTCCGGCACGGTGCCGGTCGCGTTGCTGCCGGCGGTCACCGCCACCAGTCGGGTCCGCCCGCCGACCAGGTCGGCGTACTGGTCGGCGGGCAGGTCGCCGGTGACCGGGTCGAACTCGGCCCAGCGTACGGTCGCCCCCGCCGCCCCGGCCGCCTGCACCCAGGGCCGCACGTTGGCGTCGTGGTCGAGCCGGGAGACCACCACCTCGTCCCCGGGGCCCCAGTCCGCGCCCAGCGTCCGGGCCAGGGTGTACGTCAGCGCGGTCGCGCTCGGCCCGAGCACCACCCCGTCCGGGGCCACGCCCAGCAGGTCGGCCACCGCCGTCCGGGCCCCCGTCACCAGCTCCAGTGACCGGCGGCCGGGCAGGAAGGCGGTGCTGCGGTTGCCCACCGCGATCCGCATCGCGTCGGCCACCGCGTCGATCACCGACCGGGGGGTCTGGGTGCCACCGGCACCGTCGAAGTGGGCGAAACCCTCGGCGAGCGCGGGGTACGCGGCCCGGGTACGGGTGATGTCGAACGGCATGTCCGGACCCTAGCCCGCCCACCCGCCCCGAAGATCCACCCGGGTGCCGGGGTGGGCGGCGTCTCGTACCCTTGGTGGGGTGACGAAGCGAAGCGCCACCACCCCCACCCCCCTCCGGCGGACCGCCGGCCTGCTGGCCGGCCTGGCGCTCGGCGTGGCCGTGCTCGCCGGATGCAGCTCGGACGGTGCCGACACCGACTGCGGCCTGGACGCCTGCACGGTCACCTTCGACCGGGGCGTCGACGCCCGCGCCTCCATCCTCGGCGTCGAGGCGAAGCTGATCGGCGCGCAGGGCGACCAGGTGACCGTCGAGGTCGCCGGCGAGCAGCTCTCGTTGACCATCGGCCAGCAGGCCACCGAGGTGGGCGGTTTCGCGGTCACCCTGGACAGCGTCACCGACCAGCAGGTCCAGATCCGGGTGTCGCGTAACGCCGGCAGCTGACCTGCCCCGGGCCGGCGGCACCACGTTTGGGGATCTTCCCGAACGGAGATTGTGGGCCCATGTCACTCACCCGGAACGCCGAAGCCACCGCTGCCCGCACCGCGGACAGCCGCTGGCTGGAACTCCTCGCCCGGGCCGGTTTCATCGGCTACGGGATCGTGCATCTGCTCTTCGCCTGGGTCATCCTCCAGATCGCCTTCGCCGGCTCCGGCGAGGAGGGCAACCAGAACGGTGCCCTGCGCGCCCTGGGCGCCCAGCCGATGGGCAAGTTCCTGCTGATCGCGATCGCCGTCGGGCTGATCGCGATGGCCATCTGGCAGGCGCTGGAGGCGGCCGTCGGCCACCACGCCAAGCGGGGCAAGGAACGCCTCTTCGAGCGGATCGCCTCGGGCGTCCGTACCGTCGTCTTCCTCTGGCTCGCCTGGACCTCGATCAAGGTGGTCCAGGACGCCAGCTCCAACAGCGCCGACCAGCAGGAGCAGTTCAGCGAGAAGCTGATGGCCTCCAGCGGCGGTCGCTGGCTGGTCGGGCTCGCCGGCCTGGTGCTCGCCGCCGTCGGCATCGGCATGATGATCTACGGCTACAAGAAGAAGTTCGAGCGGAACCTGAAGACCAACGAGATGAACGGCAAGACCCGGCAGTTGACCCGCCGGCTCGGTATGGCCGGCTACATCGCCCGGGGTGCGGTGTTCGCCGTCGCCGGCCTGCTGATCGTGGTCGCGGCGATCAACTACGACCCGGAGAAGGCCCGTGGTTTGGACGCCGCGCTGCGGACCCTGCGGGACCAGGCGTACGGGCCGTTCATCCTGGCGCTGATGGCGCTCGGCATCGCCGCGTTCGGGGTCTACTGCTTCTTCCAGTCCCGGTTCCGCAAGATCTGAGCCTGGTCGATACCGGAAACGCCGGGCACCATTGGGCCTTTGCCCGAATGCGATCAGCCCGGCCGGAAGGAGACAACCACGTGCAGGACTACCTCGAGACGATCGCCGCCGCGGCCACCGCGGCGGCGATCGCTCTGTTGCTCGTCGAGGTGGTACACCGGCTGATCCGCCGGCTCGGCCGGCGGTCCCACCTGATGACGGAGTTGACCGCGCACGTGCACCGGCCGTTGCAGGTCGCCGGCACGGTGGTGGCCGTCCAGTTCGCGGTCCGCTGGACCACCGGCTACGCCGTGGGCACCGGGTGGCGGCAGGCCGTGCTGCACATCCTGGTGCTGGGGGTGGTCGCCGCGGTGGCCTGGCTGGTCGCCTCCCTGCTGGTGGTGGCGGAGGACACCGCGCTGGCCCGGTTCCTGCGGGTCGACGTGCCCGACAACCGGCACGCCCGACGGGTACGCACCCAGGTGGTGCTGCTGCGCCGGCTGACCATCGTGGTGATCGTGGTGCTCGCCGTCGGCGTGATGCTGATGACCTTCCCGGCGGTACGCGGTGTCGGCGCGGGTGTGCTCACCAGCGCCGGTGTGGTCGGTGTGGTAGCCGCGCTGGCCGCGCAGAGCCTGCTCGGCAACGTCATCGCCGGCCTCCAGCTCGCCTTCAGCGACGCCGTCCGCCTCGACGACGTGGTGGTGGTCGAGGGGGAGTGGGGCCGGATCGAGGAGTTGACGCTCAGCTACGTGGTGGTCCAGATCTGGGACGACCGGCGACTGATCCTGCCCACCTCGTACTTCACCAGCACCCCGTTCCAGAACTGGACCCGGACCGAGGCGGCGGTGCTCGGCACGGCCGAGTTCCACCTCGACTGGTCGGTGCCGGTGCAGTCGATGCGGGAGGAGCTGCGCCGGCTGGTCGAGAGCACCGACCTGTGGGACGGCCGGGTCTGCGTGCTCCAGGTCACCGACGCCACCGGCGGCGCGATCAAGGTGCGCGCCCTGGTCAGCGCCGCCGACGCCGGCAGCCTGTGGGACCTGCGGTGCCTGGTGCGCGAGCACCTGGTCGGCTGGGTCCGCGACCACCGGCCGACCGCGCTGCCCCGGACCCGGGCCGAGGTGGGCGACGCCGCCGGCAGCCTGCCCTGGCAGTGGGTGCCGCCGCGCCGCCAGGTCCGTCGCCGCGCCGAGGGCGACGTGCCCGACGACGCCCGGGTCTTCGGCGGCAGCGACGACGGCGACGCCCGCAGCGAGGCGTTCGTCGGCCCGGACCAGGAGGCCCGGGGCGAGGCCGTCACCGTCGGGGCCGACCCGGGGGCCGACGCCCGCCGCTGAGCCACCCGCAGCCCCGTCCAGGCCCCCGCGACCGCCGGTCGCGGGGGCCGTGTCATACCCGCTTCGGCGTTTTGCCGGACGGCCCGGCCCGACCTGCGGTCAGATGTGGTTGGTCACCGTGCGCAGGATTGCAGGATTGACGGACGGCGGCTCCGGGCATACAGCGCGGTGATGACGAAAGGAGGACAGCATGGCTGACGTCGCGAACCACCGCACGTCCCGGACCGGGAGCGAGCCGTCCACCGCCGAACTGGTGCAGCGGGCCACCGAGCAGGTCTCCCGACTGGTCCGGGACGAGCTGGCCCTGGCCCGGGCGGAACTGACCCAGAAGGGCAAGCACGCCGGGATCGGGATCGGCCTCTTCGGCGGCGGCGGAGCACTGGCCCTCTACGGGCTCGGCGCACTGGTCACCGCCGTGATCCTGCTGCTGGCCCTGGTGCTGCCCGCGTGGGCGGCGGCGCTGATCGTGGCGGTGGTGCTCTTCCTCGTCGCCGGGGTGCTCGCGCTGGTGGGGAAGAAGCAGGTCAGCCACGCGGTCCCTCCGATGCCGGAGGCGACGGTCCGCAGCGTCCGCGCGGACGTGGACACGGTCGCCGCCGCGGTGAAGGACAGGGGACGGGCATGACCGGCACGACAGGCAGCAACGGGACCGGCAACGGCACGGGCGACACCGAGGCGCTGCGCGAGGAGATCCGGCGCACCCGGGTGGAGCTGGGCGAGACCATGGAGCTGCTGGCCGCCAAGGCCGACGTCAAGGCCCGGCTGAAGGACTCGGCGGAACAGGCGCGCGAGCGGGTGCGCGAGCAGGCCGCGTCGACCGTGGCCCGGGTGCGGGGGCAGGCGGCCCACGGCGTGGACCGGGCCCGGACCCAGGCGTACGACACGTCGGTGGCGGTGCGGCGCGATCCGGTGCCGTGGGCGACGATAGCGGCCGGCGCGGTGGCCGCCGTGGTGGTGTTGTTGATCGTTCGGGGGAGGCGCAGGTGAGCAAGGGCATCGGCAGGACCGTGTACAAGCCGGTCGGGGTGCTGCTGGGACTGGCGGCCGGCGCGCTGGCCGGGACGATCTTCCGGCAGGTGTGGAAGGCGACCGCCGGGGACGGCGAGGCGCCCAACCCCACCGACGAGGACCGCCGCTGGGGCGAGATCCTCGCGGCGGCGGCGTTGCAGGGGGCGATCTTCTCGGTCGTCCGCGCCGCGGTGGACCGTGGTGGCGCGGTCGGCGTCCGGCGGCTCACCGGGCGCTGGCCCGACTGACCCCGCCCGACTGACCCCGCCCGACTGACCCCGCCCGACTGACCGCTCGGCCGGGCCGCCGCCGGCCCGGTGACCAGCCGCGACGGCTCCCTTCCCGAATGGTGACGACGACCTGTGGCCCCCCGTACGCATCGACGTACGGGGGGCCTTTCGCCTGGGTGCGGACGACCCGGCCAGCGTGCGTCGGGCATCCGTCAGGTCACATGTCGGAGAATTTCGTCGATTAGGCTGTGCAAGGTTTTTGGGTACGTGGTTTGCTGATCCCCGCTGTTGCGAGACGGTGTCGGCACGGAGCGGTCTCCCGCTGTGGGGGCCCGCCTGGGTCGTCGCCGCTCGAAAACGGCCAATCGGCCGCACGGCGTGCTCGGCCGCCAGTTTTAGAAGGAGATACACATGGCGCAGGGAACCGTGAAGTGGTTCAACGCTGACAAGGGCTTCGGCTTCATCACCGTCGACGGCGGGGGTGCTGACGTGTTCGTCCACTTCTCGGCCATCCAGACCAGCGGCTACCGCACGCTGGAGGAGAACCAGCGGGTGGAGTTCGAGATCGCCCAGGGTCAGAAGGGTCCGCAGGCCGAGCAGGTCCGCCCCCTCTGAGCGAAGCCGGTCGGCATTCGCCGGCCCGGGTGGTCCGGCCAGCCGGATCAACGAGAAGCCCCGTGTCCCCTCAGGACGCGGGGCTTTCCGCATCGACGCCCGCGCCCGGCGGGCCGGTCAGGGCAGCCGGCGGGCCCGCAGCCCGCGCCAGAGCAGCACCAGCCCGGCCAGCACCAGCAGCGGCCCGACGACGGCCCACAACCGCTCGTCGCTCATCAGGCTGCCGTCGACGTACCCGAGGCCCTGGATCGTCCAGACGGCGCCGACCACCACGGCCAGCAGGCCCAGGGTGAGCGTGAGCCATCCCCTCACCGGTCCCCCCTCCGTGGGCCGGTCGATCCGGCCCGGTCACCAGGATGCCGGCCGGACCGCGCCGACGCGACGACCGGGCCGGCGTGGCTCACCACCGGTCGTGCACCCGGGGGCGGACCAGCTCGTCGTAGACCGACCGGACGGTGTCCAGCTCGGCCCCGGTGAGCGCGGGGGACCCGGCTGCGGCGGCGTTGCCCCGGGCCTGTTCCGGGTTGCGCGCGCCGGGGATGACCACGGTCACCCCGGGCTGGTCGATGACCCAGCGCAGGGCGAACTGGGCCATCGTGCGCCCGTCGCCGACCAGCGGGGCGAGCCGGCGCACCACGGTCAGGCCGAGGTCGAAGTCGACGCCGGAGAAGGTCTCGCCGACGTCGAAGCTCTCCCCGTGCCGGTTGTAGGTGCGGTGGTCGTCGGCGGCGAAGGTGGTGTGCTCGTCGTACCGGCCGGAGAGCAGGCCGCTGGCCAGCGGCACCCGGGCGATGATCCCGACGCCCGCTGCGGCGGCGGCCGGCAGCACCTCGTCGAGGGGCTTGAGCCGGACCGCGTTCAGGATGATCTGGACGCTGGCCACCCCCGGCCGGGCGATCGCGGTGAGCGCCTGGTCGCAGGTCTCGACGCTGACGCCGTACCCGGCGATCCGCTTCTCGGCGACGAGGGTGTCGAGGCCGTCGAAGACCCGGTCGTCGGCGAAGACCTCGCTGGGCGGGCAGTGCAGCTGAACCAGGTCGAGGGTTTCCACGTCGAGGTTGGCCCGGGACCGGTCGGTCCAGGCCCGGAAGTTGTCCAGGGTGTACGCCTGCGGGGTCTGCGGCACCCGGCGGCCCATCTTGGTGGCGACGGTGAGCCCGTGTCCGGGGTTTTCCCGCAGGAACCGCCCGATCAGCTGCTCGCTGCGGCCGTCGCCGTAGACGTCGGCGGTGTCGAGGAAGGTGACGCCGGACTCCACGGCGGCGGCGAGGACGGCCAGGGCGTCGCCCTCGCTGACCTGTCCCCAGTCCGCGCCGAGCTGCCAGGCCCCGAGGCCGACCACACCCACCTGCCGGCCGAGCCGGTCGAAGCTGCGCTGTTCCATGCGGTCGAGCCTAGTGACCTGCTTGCCGGGGCGCAGCGCCGGCCGTACCGTCGTCACAAGACGTACGTACGGTATGGGAGGTTGGTCATGTGGGACCCGGGCAGCTACCTGCGCTACGGCGACGAGCGGTCCCGCCCGTTCCACGACCTGCTGGCCCGGGTCGGCGTCGACCGGCCACGCGCGGTGGTCGACCTCGGCTGCGGTCCGGGCACCCTGACCGCCACCCTCGCCCGGCGCTGGCCGGACGCCCGGATCACCGGCCTCGACTCCTCCCCGGAGATGATCGGGCGGGCCCGCACGCTCGACACCCCGGTCGACTTCACCGTCGGCGACGTCACCGACTGGCGGCCCGCCCCCGACGTGGACGTGCTGGTCGCCAACGCGGTCCTCCAGTGGGTGCCCGACCACCGCGCCCTGCTGCGCCGCTGGGCCGGCGCGCTGCCGCCCGGCGGATGGCTGGCGTTCCAGGTGCCCGGCAACTTCGCCGGCCCCTCGCACCGGGCGCTGCGCGAGGTCGCCGCCGACCCCCGCTGGGCGGCCACCGTCCGGCCGCTGCTGCGCGAGGACCCCGTCGACGATCCGGTCGGGTACGCCACCGCGCTGACCGCCGCCGGCTGCGCGGTCGACGCCTGGGAGACCACCTACCTGCACCTGCTGCCCGCCCCCGCCGACGCCGAACACCCCGTGCTGACCTGGCTGGACGGCACCGCCCTGCGCCCCGTGCGGGCGGCGCTGGACGACACCGCCCTGGCCGGGTTCCGCGCCGCGCTGGGCACCCTGTTGGCCCGCGCGTACCCGGTACGGCAGGGTCAGGTGTACTTCCCGTTCCGTCGGATCTTCGTGGTCGCCCGCACGGGTGCCCGTCACAAGGAGCAGCAGTGACCGACCTGTCCGCCTTCATCGCCGAACTGCCCAAGGTGGAGCTGCACGTGCACCACGTGGGCTCCGCGTCCCCCCGGATCGTCGCCGAACTGGCCGCCCGGCACGAGGGACGCAGCCCCGTACCGGCGGACCCGGACGCGCTCGCCGACTACTTCGCGTTCCGCGACTTCGCCCACTTCATCGAGGTCTATCTCAGCGTCGTCGACCTGATCCGCGACCCCGACGACGTCTGGCTGCTCACCCATGAGGTGGCCCGGGAACTGGCCCGCCAGCAGGTCCGCTACGCCGAGCTGACCGTCACCCCCTACTCGCACGTGCGCCGGGGCATCCCCGCACCGGCGTTCTGCGAGGCGATCGAGGACGCCCGCCGCCGCGCCGAGGCCGACTTCGGCATCGCGCTGCGCTGGTGCTTCGACATCCCCGGCGAGGCCGGCCTGCCGGCCGCCGAGGAGACCCTGCGGATCAGCCTCGACGAGCGCCCCGACGGGCTGGTCGCCTTCGGCCTCGGCGGCCCCGAGATCGGGGTGCCCCGGCCGCAGTTCAAGCCGTACTTCGACCAGGCGCGGGCGGCCGGGCTGCGTTCCGTGCCGCACGCCGGGGAGACCACCGGCCCACAGACCGTCTGGGACGCCCTGCGCGAGCTGGGCGCCGAGCGGATCGGCCACGGCATCTCCGCCGCGCAGGACCCCGAACTGCTCGCCCACCTGGCCGAGCGGCGCATCCCGCTGGAGGTCTGCCCGACGTCCAACGTGCGGACCCGGGCCGTCGCCCGGATCGAGGAGCACCCGCTGCGCCGGCTCGTCGACGCGGGCGTCCGGGTCACCATCAACTCCGACGACCCGCCGATGTTCGGCACCACCCTCAACGACGAGTACGCCGTCGCCGCCCGACTGCTCGACGCCGGCCCCGACGGGCTCGCGGCGCTGGCCCGGGAGGCGGTGTCCGCGTCGTTCCTCGACCCGGCCGGGCAGGCCCGGATCACCGCCGAGATCGACGCCTACGCGGCGACCCGCTGACCGGAGGGGGAAACCCGGAGAAGTGGTGTACACGCGGCGGGAGCTGGTGTGGGGGACCGTGCCCCCGCCGCGCGTACCGATCCACCGGCCGGTGGGTGTCAGGGGCGACAGGCCGGTGGAACTGATGGGTTCGGACCAGATCCTGTCAGCCCGCCGGCCCCGCGTCGCCGTCGTTAATCCGGATCTAAGGAAACCTTGCGGCACACCACAACCAGCGACCGTCGCTCAGCCGTCGGTGGGACGCTGCCGGGGCCAGCGGCGGCCCCCGCCCTTCTGCTCCCGGGCCTCCCGCGCCATCCGACCCACCAGACCGAACCGGTTGACCTGCCGGGGTGTGGCCTGCGGATCGGCCAGCAGCATCACCACGCTCGCCCCGCCCAGGCGGGCCCGGTCGAGGCTCACCGAGCCGTTGGCCTGCAACGCCACCCGCCGGGCGATGTCCAGCCCCAACCCGGTCGAGCCCTGGTCGCTGGCCCCGCGCCGCAACGCCCGGTCCGGGTTGGCGATGCCCGGCCCGGCGTCGTCGATCCGGATCGCCACGTACCCGTCCCGGCGGGACACGGCCACCTCGAACGCGGTGCCCTGCGGGGTGTAGCGGAAGACGTTGCCGATCACCGCGTCCAGGGCGGCGGCCAGCTCGGCCCGGGGCACCGGCACCGGAATCCGCAACTGCGCGCCGCTGACCCGATGCGGGCGGTTCTGGTCGCCGGCCAGCGCCGCCCAGAACACCATCCGGTCCCGGACCACCTCGCTGACGTCGCACTCGGCCGGCCCGGCCTCGTGCGCCACCGCCTTGCGGGTCGTCTTGATCAGCACGTCGATCTCGCCCTCCAGGGTGACGATCGCCTGCCGGATGCGCCGGATCGTCCGCCGCCGGTCCAGCTCCGCCGCGCTGAACGAGCCGACGCTGGTGTCGTCGGAGTCCAGCCCCTCGGCGTCCAGCCGCAGCACCGTCAACGGGGTACGCAGCCGGTGCGACAGGTCCGCCACCAGCTCCCGCTCGTCGGTGCGGGCGGCGACCAGCCGGTCGGCCATCCGGTTGAACGCGTACCCCGCCTCGGCCAGCTCGCGCGGGCCGCTCGGTTCGACCCGTACCCCCAGGTCGCCGTCGCCCACGGCGAGCGCGGCGCGGACCAGTGCCCGGGTGGAGTCGACCGCCCGCGCGGCGACCCGGTCCACCACGATCACCGCCGCGCCGACCAGCGCCACGGCCACCCCGGTGAGCAGCAGCCAGGTGCCGTCGGCCCCCTCGTCGAGGACGGCGTCGGGCACGAAGACCTCGACCACGGCGACCCGGCCGTCGAGCACCACCGGGTCGAGCCGTAGCAGCCCGCCGTCGACGTCGACCACCCGGGACTGCTCCCCGGCCCGTGCCCGTTCCAGGTCGTCGGCCGACGCCCGGCCGGCCGGCTGCTCCCCGGCCAGGCCGTGCACCACCGGACGGGTCGCCGGGTCGTCCCCGGTCGCCTCGACCGCGCGGCGGACCGCCGCCGGCTCGGTGCTGACGGCGAGCGCGCCGGTGACCAGCGCCCCGCGTCGCGCCGCGTCGGCCAACGCCTCCTCGCGTACCTCCCCGCGCAGGGTCAACCCGAGCGGGACGAGGAACGCCGACGCGACGAGCGCGCACATGCCGGCCGTCAACGCGGCCAGCGCCGGCCTCAGTCGGGGGCCACCAGCCGGAACCCCACCCCCCGCACGGTGCGCAGGTAGCGCGGCTTCGCCGCGGACTCGCCCATCTTTCGGCGCAGCCAGTACAGGTGCACGTCGATGGTCTGGTCCTCGCCGACCGACGGTTGGCGCCATACCTCCTCCAAGAGTTCCCGCCGGGACACCACCCGGCCAGGCCGCGCCGCCAGGTACGCCAGCAGGTCGAATTCCTTACGGGTGAGCGCCAGCGGCTCCCCGTCGAGCACCGCGCTGCGCTCGCCCACGTCCACCCGCAGCCCACCGACGGTGTGCACGGCCGGCGCGACGGTACGGCTGGCCCGGCCGACCCGACGCAGCACGGTGGTGATCCGGGCGTCCAGGTGGGCGCCGGTGAACGGTTTGACCATGTAGTCGTCCGCGCCGGCCCGCAGCAGGCGGACCACCGACTGCTCGTCGTCGCGGGCGGTGGCGATGATGATCGGCACGTCGGTGATGCCGCGCAGCATCCGCAGCGCATCCGAGCCGTCGAGGTCGGGCAGGCCCAGGTCGAGCACGACCAGATCGGGTGTCTCGGCGGCGACCCGACGCAGCGCGTCCAGCGCGGTGCCGACCGCGTGCACCGCGTGCCCCCGTTCACTGAGCGAACGCAGCATCGCGCCGCGGACGACGTGGTCGTCTTCGACCAGGAGCACGGTGGCCACGTCAGCACCGTACTGCCCGTGGCAAGTCGGGCGCGTTGCGGCGCATCCGCGAACCGGGCAAAATGGTACGACGATGCCGTTCACCCTGTTTCCCGACGCCCGGTTGGCGTTGGCCCGGGACAGCCTCGCCGGGCTGTCCGTCGGCGACGCCCTCGGCTCACAGTTCTTCGTCCCGGGCCGGCGACCCGACGACCTCGCGGCCGGCCGGCTGCCCCCGTCGCCCTGGCAGTGGACCGACGACACCGAGATGGCCTGCTCGGTGCTGGCCGAACTCGCCACCCACGGCGACATCGACGCCGACCGGCTGGCGCTGGCCTTCGCCACCCGGGCCGAGCCCTACCGGGGCTACGGGCCGGGTGCGGTGAGCATCCTGCGGCTGATCCGCACCGGCACCCCGTGGCCGGTGGCCGCCGCGTCGGCCTTCGACGGCCAGGGCTCCTGCGGCAACGGCGCGGCGATGCGGGTCGCCCCGCTCGGCGCCTGGTACGCCGACTCGACCACCCGTGCCGCGTCCCGGGCCCGGGTCAGCGCCGAGGTCACCCACGCCCACCCGGAGGGGATCGCCGGCGCGGTCGCGGTGGCCGTCGCCGCCTCCCTCGCCGCCCGGGCCCGGCTGGACGGGGAACCCCGCCCCGACGTGGCCCGGCTGCTTACCACCGTCGCCGGGGCCGTCGATCCGGCCAGCACGGTGCACCGGGGGGTACGCCGCGCGATCGGCCTGCTCGGTCGCGGCCTCGACGAGGCCGTCGCGGCGCTGGGCAACGGCGCCCGGGTGACCGCCCAGGACACGGTCGCCTTCACCCTCTGGGTGGTCGCCACCCACCTGACCGACTACCCGGCCGCCATCCGCGCCTGCGTCGAGGCGGGCGGCGACGTCGACACCACCGCCGCCATCGTCGGCGGGATCATCGGCGGCCACACCGGGGTCGGTACGCCCGGCGGAGTGCCCGCCGACTGGGTGGCCGCCCGGGAGGCCCTGCCGGACTGGCTGGACTGAACCGGCCCGGCCGGCGCTCAGCGCGTCGACACCCGCTCGGTGTCTGTGTGGGCGTGCCCGTCGAGCCGCCAGCCCCGCTCGTCGGGGGCGGAGCCGGGGTCCGACGTCGGGTCGTCGTCCCGCGCGTCGTCGGCGGCGGCCCGGCGGCGCGAGCGGCTCGCCACCCAGCCGATCGCCGCGCCGCCGCCCAACCCGACCAGCAGGCCGCCGCCGAGCAGCAGGTCCGCACTGGGACCGCCGTCGTCGTCGGCCGGTGCGGCGTCAGCGGCGGGGGCCGCCTGGGCGTCCGTCCCGTCGGCCGCGCCGCCGTGGTGCCCGGTCGCCGCACCGGGAGCCGGCGGCACCAGCGCCAGCGTCGGGGCGGGATGCCCACCCCCGGCCGGGTCGGCCCAACGCACCACCGTGCCGTCGGAGTAGGTCTGCACCACCTCGAAGGTCATCCGGTCGGTCTGCGGCAACGGACCCATGGCCACCGAGAGCCGGGCCGGACCCGGGACCGCCGGCCCGGCACCCCGGGTCCAGACCACCGCCGAGGTCACCGTGCTCACCGACGGGGCGTGGATGCCGGCCACCGGCGCTTCCAGCTCACGGGAGGTGATCAGGGGTGCCCAGCCGTCCACCGACAGCGGGTACACCTCGCCGATCGGGGCGTCCGGCGGCATCCTGAACTCGATCTTCTCGGTGCGCGCGCCGGGCCGCTGCTCGGGCACCACGAACGTCAACTCCACCGCGTCGCCCTGCACCGCCTGGCTCGGGCTGGACGTCAGCCCGTCCGCCAGCGCCGCGCCCGGGGCGCCGAACACCCCGGCCGCGACCGCAGCCAGCACCAGCACGGTCCGACGCCGCCGGACGTCACCGCGGGTCGTCGTCATCTTCCGCCCCCATCCGTCTCGCCGTGGCCGACACCGGCTCCGGCCACACCGGGTAGTTCGGACGGCGGGCCGAAAAGGTTCAACGCCGGTGCGGGTCGATACCGCCACCGGGCTTCCTTTCCCGGCGACCGGGGGCGACGGCGGGACCGATAGCATCGAAGCAGCCGGCGCGTCCGGCCCATCCGTGCCGCCTGCCGTTGAGGAGTTCACCGTGTCCGCACCCCGTACCCCCGTCGTGGCCGACCCCGTCGTCGTCGCCGCCGGGACGACGGCGGCCGACGCGGTGGCCGCGGCCGGGCTGCCCGCCGCCGGCCCGAAGGCGGTCGTGGTGGTCCGCGACCCGCAGGGCCAGCTCCGCGACCTGGACTGGGCCCCCGCCGAGGACACCACCGTCGAACCGGTCAGCCTCGACTCGCCGGACGGGCTCAACGTGCTGCGGCACTCCACCGCGCACGTGCTCGCCCAGGCCGTGCAGGACGTCTTCCCCGAGGCGAAGCTCGGCATCGGCCCGCCGATCGAGAACGGCTTCTACTACGACTTCGCCGTCGACAAGCCGTTCCAGCCCGATGACCTGACCAAGCTCGAAAAGCGGATGCAGGAGATCGTCAAGTCCGGCCAGCGGTTCCGCCGTCGCCGCTTCGGCAGCCTCGACGAGGCCAGGGCCGAGCTGGCCGCCGAGCCGTTCAAGCTGGAACTCATCGAGGTCAAGGGCGAGGGGCTGGACACCAGCGAGGTGATGGAGGTGGGCGGCGGCGAGCTGACCATCTACGACAACCTCGCCGCGACCGAGGACAAGGTCTGCTGGTCGGACCTGTGCCGGGGCCCGCACCTGCCGAACACCCGGCTGATCGGCGCGTTCAAGCTGATGCGCTCGGCCGCCGCGTACTGGCGGGGGTCGGAGAAGAACCCGCAGCTCCAGCGGGTCTACGGCACCGCGTGGCCGACCCGCGACGAGCTGAAGGCGTACCTGAAGCTGCTGGAGGAGGCCGCCCGGCGCGACCACCGCAAGCTCGGGGTGGACCTCGACCTGTTCAGCTTCCCCGACGAGCTGGGCTCCGGCCTGGCGGTCTTCCACCCCAAGGGCGGCATCATCCGCCGGGAGATGGAGAACTACTCGCGGGTCAAGCACGAGGAGGCCGGCTACTCGTTCGTCAACACCCCGCACATCACCAAGGGCCACCTGTACGAGGTCTCCGGGCACCTCGACTGGTACGCCGACGGGATGTTCCCCCCCATGGAGGTGGAGGGGGCGAACTACTACCTCAAGCCGATGAACTGCCCGATGCACGACCTGATCTTCCGGTCCCGGGGCCGCTCCTACCGGGAGCTGCCGCTGCGGATGTTCGAGTTCGGCACGGTCTACCGGTACGAGAAGTCGGGCGTGGTGCACGGCCTGACCCGGGTCCGGGGCATGACGCAGGACGACGCGCACATCTTCTGCACCGAGGAGCAGATGGCCGGTGAGCTGAAGTCGCTGCTCGCCTTCGTCCTGGAACTGCTGCGCGACTACGGCCTGGACGACTTCTACCTGGAACTGTCCACCCGTAACCCGGACAAGTCGGTCGGCACCGACGAGAACTGGGAGCGGGCCACCGAGGCGCTGCGCTCGGCCGCCGAGGAGTCCGGCCTGCACCTGGTGCCCGACCCGGGCGGGGCGGCCTTCTACGGGCCGAAGATCTCCGTCCAGGCCAAGGACGCCATCGGCCGGACCTGGCAGATGTCCACCATCCAGGTCGACTTCAACCTGCCCGAGCGGTTCGGCCTGGAGTACCAGGCGGCCGACGGCAGCCGGCAGCGGCCGGTGATGATCCACCGGGCGCTATTCGGCTCGATCGAGCGGTTCTTCGGGGTGCTCACCGAGCACTACGCCGGGGCGTTCCCGGCCTGGCTGGCCCCGGTGCAGGTGGTCGGCATCCCGATCCGCGAGGACCACACCGAGTACCTGCACGGGTTCGTCGCGGCGCTGCGCGCCAAGGGCATCCGGGCCCAGGTCGACGCCGGTGACGACCGGATGCAGAAGAAGATCCGCACCGCCCAGCAGCAGAAGATCCCGTTCATGGTGATCGCCGGGGACGACGACGTGGCCGCCGGCACCGTCTCGTTCCGCTACCGCGACGGCTCCCAGCGCAACGGCGTGCCGGTCGCCGAGGCGGTCGACCACGTGCTCGACGTGGTCTCGTCGCGGGCCAACGCGGGGCCGTCCGCCGCCGCCTGACCCGGCCCGACCCCGCCCGCCACCGGCCGCGTTCCGACGGGTCGGTGGCGGGCGTGGTGGGGGATCGTAGGATCGGCGGTGTGACTGGGGCGGAGCGGCACCTCGACGGCGACACGGACCACGGCCTGGCGGACGGGCTCGACCGGCTCTGGACCCCGCACCGGATGACGTACATCTCCGGGGAGGACCGCCCCGAGGGGGGCTACGAGAAACCCGCCGGCTGCCCGTTCTGCCTGGCCCCCGGGTTGCCGCCGGAACGCAGCCTGGTGGTGGCGCGGGGCACGCACGTCTTCGCGGTGCTCAACCTCTACCCGTACAACCCGGGACACCTGCTGGTCTGCCCCTACCGGCACGTGGCCGACTACACCGAACTCGACCAGGCCGAGACGGTGGAGCTGGCGGCGTTCACCCAGACCGCGATGCGGGTGGTCCGGCAGGTCAGCAGCGCGCACGGGTTCAACCTGGGGATGAACCAGGGCGGGGTGGCCGGCGCCGGCATCGCCGCCCACCTGCACCAGCACGTGGTGCCCCGCTGGGGTGGGGACATCAACTTCATGCCGGTGATCGGCCGGACGAAGGTGCTGCCGCAACTGCTCGCCGACACCCGCGAGCTGCTCGCCCACGCCTGGCCGTCCTGACCGGCCCGGCCCGACTCCGGAAGGCGACCATGGCGCTGCTGCACCGGGCGGAGATCAGCCCGAGCAAACTCGAACTCCTGGCCGGCTGGCTGCCCGACCGGCCGTGGTACGCGGGCCCGGCCGGCGGGGAGCCGGTCCGGGTGGCCGGCTACCGGTTCGACGACCCGGCGGGCGAGGTGGGCATCGAGACGCTGCTCGTCCGGGTCGGCGACGCACCCGTGTACCAGGTTCCGCTGACCTACCGGGGCGCGCCGCTGGCCGGTGCCGAGCGGTGGCTGGTCGGCACCACCGACCACTCGGTGCTCGGCCCCCGCTGGGTCTACGACGCCTGCGGCGACCCGGTCTACGCCGCCGCGCTGGCCACCGCGATCCGCACCGGCGGCGGCCAGGCCGAGGAGTACTTCGAGACCGACGCGGGACGCGAGTCCCGCCCGCCGTCCATGACGATCGCCGTCACCGGCCGTGTCCCGGCCCCCGTCGTCGGCGCGGTACGCCAGGTGCGCGACGGCGACCCGACCGTGATCGGCACCGACACCGTCGACCTGGCCGTCGCCCGTCGGCTGTCCGGCGACGGTCTGTCGGGCGGTGGCCTGTCGGGTGGCGGCCTCTCGGGCGACGGGTCGGACGCCGGCACGCTGACCGGCTCCTGGCCGGGTCGGCCGACGCCGCTGCCGCTGGCCCGCGTCCTGCCCCGCTGACCGCCACCCCGGGCGGGGCGTCCGCCGGGTGTCGCATGTGGTCGATCGGGCACGCTGGGTCAGGTTCGCCCGCCGCGCCGCCCGGAAGGTGACACGATGCGTCAATGGCAGTGACGACACGGGTGTTGGGTCGCAGCGGCATCGAGGTCAGCGCCCTCGGCATGGGGTGCTGGGCGATCGGTGGCCCCTGGGCTGAAGGGTCCCAGCCGCTGGGCTGGGGTGCGGTCGACGACGAGGAGTCGGTGCGGGCCGTCCGCCGTGCCCTCGACCTCGGCGTGACCCTCTTCGACACCGCCGACACGTACGGCGCCGGGCACGGCGAACGGGTCCTCGGGCGGGCGCTGGCCGGCCGCCGGGACGAGGCGGTGATCGCCACCAAGTGGGGGTACACCTTCGACGAACGGTCCCGGCAGGCCACCGGCGAGGACGCCTCCCCGGCGTACCTGCGGCGGGCGGTCGTCGCCTCGCTGCGCCGGCTGGACACCGACCGGATCGACCTCTACCAGCTGCACCTGGGCGACCTGCCGCTGCCCCGGGTGGAGGCGCTGGTCGGCACCTGCGAGGACCTGGTCGCCGACGGCCTCGTCCGGGCGTACGGCTGGAGCACCGACCGGGCCGACCGGGCCGCCGGCTTCGCCCAGGTCGCCCCGCACGCCACCGCGATCCAGCACAGCCTGTCGGTACTGCGCGACGCCCCGGTGATGCTGGCCACCTGCGACAAACACGACCTGGCCAGCGTCAACCGGGGGCCGCTCGGGATGGGGCTGCTCACCGGCAAGTACACGACCGCCTCCACGCTGCCCCGCGACGACGTGCGGGGGATGGCCCCCGGCTGGCTGGAGTGGTTCCGGGGCGGCCGGCCCGCGCCGGAGTGGCTGCGCCGGGTCACCGCCGTACGCGGCGCGCTCACCGCCGACGGCCGGACCCTGGTCCAGGGCGCGCTGGGCTGGATCTGGGCGCGCAGCGGCCGGGCGGTGCCGATCCCCGGCTGCCGTACCGTCGCCCAGGTGGAGGAGAACGCCGCCGCACTGTGCCTCGGCCCGCTCAGCCCGGACCACTTCGCCGAGGTGGAACGGCAGCTCGCCGCCCTGCGTACGGCCGCGCTGCGCGACGCCGACCGGCCGCACTGGCCACTACCCCCCCTCCCCGCCGCCCGCCCCTAACCCCCCCCCGCCCCCACCCCGCCCCCGTCGATCATGGAGTTGTGGGGCTCCGCATAAGTGGCATATGGGGGCTCAACCCCCACCACAACTCCATGATCGACGGGGCGGGGTAGGACAGGACAGGACAGGGCGGCGGGGCGGGGCGGGGGGAGTGGGGGTTATTTCGGGGTGGGGGCTGAGGCGTCGGCCAGGTGGGCGGGCATCGGGTCGTAGTGGGCGAACTCCCGGCGGAAGGTGCCGGTGCCGGCGGTCAGGGCCCGCAGCTCCACCGCGTAGCGCAGCAGCTCCAGGGCGGGCACCTCGGCCCGGATCAGGGTGCGGCCCTCGGCGTCCGGGTCGGCCTCGGTGCCGAGCACCCGGCCCCGCCGACCGGACAGGTCGCCCAGCACCGCCCCGACGGCGGAGTCGACCACCCGGACCACCACCTCGTCGACCGGTTCCAGCAGCGTCGGCCCGCCCCGCCCGGCGGCGTCGCGCAGGGCGAGCGCGGCGGCGGTCTGGAACGCGGCGTCCGACGAGTCGACGCTGTGCGCCTTGCCGTCGACCAGGGTCACCCGCACGTCCACCACCGGATGGCCGGCGACCAGGCCCCGCGCCAACTGCGCCCGGACGCCCTTCTCCACCGACGGCACGTACTGGTGCGGCACCGCCCCGCCGACCACCCGGTCGACGAACTCGACCCCCGCACCCCGGGGCAACGGCTCCACCGTGAGGTCGCAGACCGCGTACTGGCCGTGCCCGCCGGACTGCTTGACGTGCCGCCCGTGCCCCGTGGCGGCCACCGTGAACGTCTCCCGCAGCGGCACCCGCACCGGCTCGGTGTCCAGCTCCACCCCGCCGGCCCGGAGCCGGTCGAGCACCACGTCGGCGTGCGCCTCGCCCATGCACCACAGCACCAGCTGCTGGGTCTGCGGGTTGCGTTCCAGCCGCAGCGTCGGGTCACCCACGATCAGCCGGCCCAGGTTGCGGGCGAGGGCGTCCTCGTCGGCCCGGCTGCGGGCCACCACCGCCACCGGCAGCAGCGGCTCCGGCATCTCCCAGGGCGCGATCAGCAGCGGCTCGTCGCGCGCCGAGACGGTGTCGCCGGTCTCCGCGCTGCCCGACTTGGTGATCGCGCAGATGTCGCCCGCGACGCAGGCGTCCACCTCCCGCAGGGCCGCCCCGAGCGGGCGGTAGACGTGCCCGATCCGCTCGTCGGCGTCGTGGTCGGGGTGGCCCCGGTCGGCCATCCCGTGCCCGCAGACGTGCACTGTCTGGTCGGGGCGCAGCGTGCCGGAGAAGACCCGGACCAGGCAGACCCGGCCGACGTGCCGGTCGACGGTGGTCCGGACCACCTCGGCGACCAGCGGGCCGTCCGGGTCGCAGTCCAGCGGCGGCCGGGGGGAGCCGTCCAGCCCGGTGACCGCCGGCACCGGCCGTTCCAGCGGCGACGGGAACGCCGACACCAGGGCGTCGAGCAGCACGTCCAGGCCGACTCCGGTGGCCGCGCAGACCGGCATCACCGGGTAGAAGTGCCCCCGGGCGACCGCCTTCTCCAGGTCGGCGACCAGCACCTGGGTGTCGATCTCCTCGCCGTCGAGGTAGCGGTCCATCAGGGTCTCGTCCTCGCTCTCGGCGATGATCCCCTCGATCAGCTCGCCCCGGGACTCGGTGATCGCCGGCAGGTGCTGCGGGTCCGGGTCCCGTACCGTGGCGGGCAGCCCGGCCGAGTAGTCGTGCACCCGCCGGGTGACCAGCGCCAGCAGGCCGGCCACCGACTCGCCGTCGTCACCGAGCATCGGCAGGTGCAGCGGGAGCACGTTGTCGCCGAAGACCCGCTGGCACAGCGCCACCGCCTCGTCGAAGTCGGCGCGCGGATGGTCCAGCCGGGCGACCGCCACCGCACGCGGCAGGTCGACCGCGGCGCACTCCTCCCACAGGGCGGCCGTGGCGGCGTCCATCCCGTCGACGGCGGACACCACGAACAGTGCCGCGTCGGCGGCCCGCAGACCGGCCCGCAGCTCGCCGACGAAGTCGCCGTACCCGGGGGTGTCCAGCAGGTTCACCGTCACCCCGGCGTGCACCAGCGGCGCGCAGGACAGGGCGACGGAACGCTGCTGGCGTACTGCGGCGGGGTCGTGGTCGCCGACGGTGGTGCCGGCGGCGACGCTGCCGGCCCGGTCGATCGTGCCGCTGGCCGCGAGCAGCGCCTCGACCAGGGTCGTCTTGCCGGCCCCCGAGTGCCCGACCAGCACCACGTTGCGTACCGTGCCGGGGTCGGTCACCGCCGGCACACCGGTGGCTCCCCTGTCGTGGTTCTTCTGCGCCATCGCGGCGCACCTCCCTCAGCCGGTGGTGGATGGCGACCGCCGCGCGCGACGGGAAGCGGGCCCGGGGCGGGTGCCGCGGCGCTATCCTCCGGTGGCCCGCCGGCCGGACGACGGTCAACGGCCGTGACGGTGAGCTGGCTCACCTTCCACCCCGATCTCACACCCGGCGGGGGGTCGGCACAAGCCTCCCGGGCGGGTCGGGCGACCGGCCGTACCGTCCGCCGCTGCCGGCCGTTATCGTGGGACCGCCATGGCGAAGATCTTCCAAGTGACGGCCCGCGCGGGGATGACCCGCGTCGTGGAGCCGGTCGCGCGCGGTCTGCTCCGCGCCGGCGTGTCCCCCAACGCGGTCACCGTGGCCGGCACCGTCGGCGTGCTCGTCGGCGCGCTCGGTTTCGGCGCCCGCGGCCAGCTCGTCGCCGGAGCGCTGATCGTGACGTTCTTCGCGCTGACCGACATGCTCGACGGGACGATGGCCCGGATGAGCGGCGGCTCGACCCGGTTCGGCGCGTTCCTCGACTCGTCGATGGACCGGGTCGCCGACAGCGCGGTCTTCGGCGCGGTCGCCTACTGGCTGGCCACCGAGGGCAACCACTCCGGGGTGGCCGCCGCGCTGGTCTGCCTGGCCGCCGGAGGGCTGGTCTCCTACGTCAAGGCCCGCGCCGAGGGGCTGGGGATGAGCGGCAACGTCGGCGTCGCGGAACGTACCGAACGGCTGCTGATCGTCGGGGTCGGTGGGCTGCTCACCGGTCTCGGCGTCGGCCCGGCCCTGGAGATCTCGCTCTGGCTGCTCGCCGCGGTGTCGATCTTCACGGTCGGCCAGCGGGTGGCCCACGTGTACCGGCAGGCGCAACTGGTCGGCCGGGAGTGAACCTCACCGAACTCGGCTACGTCGCCGGCTGGCGGCTGGCCCGCGCGCTGCCCCGGCCCGTGGTCGCCGCCGCCTTCCAGGCCGGTGCCGACCGCGCCCACCGGGGCCGGGGCAAGGGCGTCACCCGACTGCGCGCCAACCTGCGCCGGGTGGTCGGCCCCGACCTGCCCGAGACGGAGCTGGACGCGCTGGTCAAGCAGGGCCTGCGGTCGTACGCCCGGTACTGGATGGAGGCGTTCCGGCTGCCCTCGCTGAGCCGCCGGCAGATCCTCGCCGGCTTCCACCTGGGCGGGTCGGAGCTGCTCGCCGCCGACGTGGCGGCCGGCCGGGGCGCGGTGGTGGCGCTGCCGCACGCCGGCAACTGGGACGCCGCCGGCGCCTGGGTCGCGGCCAACGGCTGGCCGATCACCACCGTCGCCGAACGGCTCAAGCCGGAGGGCGTCTACGAGCGTTTCCTCGCCTTCCGGCAGGGCCTCGGCATGGAGATCCTGCCCACCCACGGCGGCGCCCGCCCCGCCTTCGACGTGCTGGTGGACCGGCTGCACAGCGGCGCGGTGGTGCCGCTGCTGGCCGACCGGGACCTCTCGGCCCGGGGCATCGAGGTGGACTTCTTCGGCGCGCGTACCAAGATGCCGGCCGGCCCCGCCCTGCTGGCCATCCGCACCGGCGCCCCGCTCTATGTTGCCTCGCTGTGGTACGAACCGGAGATGCCGCGCGCGCAGTTGGAGGGCCCGCTGCCGGTCCCCGAGCCGGACAGCGCACCCCTGGACGAGCGGGTCCAGGTGCTGACCCAGCGGATTGCCGACCGTCTGGCGGCGGGCATCGCCCGTCATCCGCAAGACTGGCACATGTTGCAGCGGATGTGGCTGGACCAGCGGGGCTCCACCGACGGCGGGTCCACCGCGCCGCCGCCCCCGGCCAGCGCCGGATCGGTCTGAGGGAGGGGGCGCCAGTGCGGATCGGCATCGTGTGCCCGTACTCCTTCGACGTCCCGGGCGGGGTGCAGAACCACGTCATGGACCTGGCCGAGGCGCTGATCGGGCTGGGGCACGAGGTGAGCGTGCTGGCCCCCGCCGACGAGGAGTCGACGCTGCTGCCGCCGTACGTGGTCGCCGCCGGTCGGACGGTGCCGCTGCCGTACAACGGTTCGGTGGCCCGGATCGCGTTCGGGCCCTTCTACACGACCCGGGTGCGGCGCTGGATCACCCGGGGCGACTTCGACGTGCTGCACGTGCACGAGCCGCTGATCCCGAGCCTGTCGATGATGGCGGTGCTGTCGGCCCGGGGTCCGGTGGTGGCGACGTTCCACACCGCGCTGACCCGGTCCCGGATGCTGGCCGCCGCGCAGGGCGTCCTCCAGATCCTGCTGGAGCGGATCACCGCCCGGATCGCGGTCAGCGCGCTGGCCCGTAAGGTGCAGGTCGAGCATCTCGACGGCGGGGCGGTGGAGATCCCCAACGGGGTGGCGGTGGCGAAGTTCGCCGGGGTCGAGCCGCTGCCCGGCTGGCCGGGGGAGTGCGCCACCGGCAGCGGCGGGACGCTGGGTTTCCTCGGCCGGTTCACCGAGGCCCGCAAGGGCTTCCCGATCCTGCGGGACGCCTTCGTCGCGCTGGCCCCGCACCGGCCCGGGTTGCGCCTGCTGGTGGCCGGGCCGGGCGAGCCGGACGACCTGTTCGGGCAGTTCCCGGCGGAGCTGCGCGACCGGGTGACGTTCCTCGGCCTGGTCTCCGAGGTCGACAAGGCCCGGATGCTGCGCAGCGTCGACCTCTACGTCGCTCCGAACACCGGCGGTGAGTCGTTCGGCATGATCCTCACCGAGGCGCTCGCGGCCGGTGCCACCGTGGTCGCCAGCGACCTGGACGCGTTCCGGCGGGTGCTCGACGGCGGGCGGGCGGGCCGGCTCTTCCCGACCGGCGACTCCGCCGGCCTGCGTACCGCCCTGGCGGAGCTGCTCGACGATCCGGCGCAGCGGGCCGCGTTGACGGCCTGCGGCGAGCAGGTGGTCGCCCACTACGACTGGCCGGTGGTGGCCCGCCGGGTGGTGGAGGTCTACGCGGCGGCCATCGAGGCCACCGACGGCCGGGTCATCGACCAGGAGTGGGCGGGGCTGGGTGGTCCCGGGTGAGCAGCATGCTGCCGCACCTGTGGGCGGTGCTGGCCACCGCGGTCGTGGTCGCCCTGCTCGCGGTGTACCTGGGCTGGACGGCCGGCCGGGTCGAGCGGTTGCAGACCCGGGCGGAGTCGGCGGCGCGGGCCCTCGACGCGCACCTGCTGCGCCGGGCCGCCGCCGCCGCGGTGCTGGCCGAGAAGCGCTACGGCGTCGAGTTGTACGCGGCGGCCCGGATCGCCCTGGACGCCCTCCCCGAGGAGCGGGAGGCGGCCGAGAACGACCTGACCCGGCAACTGCGGGCGGTCCGGCTCGACCCGGCCGATCCGGCGTGCGAGGCGGTGATCGCGGCGAGCCGGCGGCTGGCCCTGTCCCGGCAGGTGCACACCGACCTGGTCCGCGACGCCCGCTCCGCGCGCAGCCGGCCGCTGGTGCGGTTGTGCCGGATGGGCCGTCGCCACCCGTGGCCGCGCTACTTCGACATCGACGACCCGACCCTGGCCCTGCCCGCCGACGTCCCGACGGGCTGACCCACGGCGTGCCGGCCCGGAGCGCGGCCGGGAGGCGGAGCGCGTGACCGGGCCGCCGGGAGGCGGTGCCCGGTGGGGGTGACGGGGGCCACAGGGCAGGCCACCGTGGGGCCGATTGGCTGTCGGAACGGCGTCGCGGCGGTCGTAGCATCAGCCGGAACCCACCCCCAGCACGTCCGAGGAGTGATGAGCCGTGCCCGAAACGACCTCCCCGAACGCCGGTGACGCCCAGGTCTGGGGCACCGCCCGGGTCAAGCGCGGCATGGCCGAGATGCTCAAGGGCGGCGTGATCATGGACGTGGTCACCGCCGAGCAGGCCAGGATCGCCGAGGACGCCGGCGCGGTGGCCGTGATGGCGCTGGAGCGGGTGCCGGCCGACATCCGGGCCCAGGGCGGCGTGTCCCGGATGAGCGACCCGGACATGATCGAGTCCATCATCGGGGCGGTCTCCATCCCGGTGATGGCCAAGGCCCGGATCGGCCACTTCGTCGAGGCGCAGATCCTCCAGTCGCTCGGCGTCGACTACGTCGACGAGTCCGAGGTGCTGACCCCGGCCGACTACGCCAACCACATCGACAAGTGGGCGTTCACCGTCCCCTTCGTGTGCGGCGCGACCAACCTGGGTGAGGCGCTGCGCCGGATCACCGAGGGCGCGGCCATGATCCGCTCCAAGGGCGAGGCGGGCACCGGGGACGTCTCCAACGCCACCATGCACATGCGGAAGATCCGCCAGGAGATCGCCCGGCTCAGTTCCCTGCCGGCCGACGAGCTGTTCGTCGCCGCCAAGGAGTTGCAGGCCCCGTACGAGCTGGTCCGGGAGGTCGCCGAGACGGGCAAGCTGCCGGTGGTGCTGTTCACCGCGGGCGGCATCGCCACCCCGGCCGACGCCGCGATGATGATGCAGCTCGGCGCGGAGGGCGTCTTCGTCGGCTCCGGCATCTTCAAGTCGGGCAACCCGGCCCAGCGGGCCGCCGCGATCGTCAAGGCCACCACCTTCCACGACGACCCGGACGTGCTGGCCAAGGTGTCCCGGGGGCTGGGCGAGGCGATGGTCGGCATCAACGTCGACGAGATCCCGCAGCCGCACCGCCTCGCCGAGCGCGGCTGGTGACCCGGGGGCCACGACGTCGGGAGGGGGAGCCGTGCGCGGACCGGTGATCGGGGTGCTGGCGCTACAGGGCGACGTGCGGGAGCACCTCACCGCCCTGACCGGGGTCGGCGTCGACGCCCGCCCGGTGCGCCGGCCGGCCGAGCTGGACGCGGTCGACGGGCTGGTCGTCCCCGGCGGGGAGTCCACCACGATGAGCAAGCTGGTGGACATCTTCGGCCTGCGGGAGCCGGTCGACAAGCGGATCGCCGCCGGGATGCCGGTCTACGGCTCCTGCGCCGGCATGATCATGCTGGCCGCCGAGGTGCTGGACGGCCGCCCCGACCAGCGGGGTTTCGCCGGCATCGGGATGACCGTGCGGCGCAACGCGTTCGGTCGCCAGGTGGATTCGTTCGAGGCCCCGGTGCGCATCGCCGGGGTCGACGGGCCCGCGTTCCACGCCGTCTTCATCCGGGCCCCGTGGGTCGAGCGGGTCGATCCCGACGTCGAGGTGCTGGGCCGGGTCACCGGTGGGCCGGCGGTCGACCGGGTGGTCGCCGTCCGCCAGGGCAACCTGCTGGCCACCTCGTTCCACCCGGAGCTGACCGGCGACCTGCGCCTGCACCGCTACTTCGCCGACCTGGTCGCCGCCGCCCGCTGAGCCGGCCCACCCGCCGATCCGCCCCGCCCGCCCCGCGATGAACCGGGTCATTCGTGGCGAAAACGCCGTGGGCCGGCGGTGGTGACGCGCCGGGTGTGACGGCGGGGTCGGTGCTCTCGGTAGGATTGCCGCGGTTCGGCGCGGGCACTGCCCGTCGCAGCCCTCCAGCGCGGCCGGTCCTGGTCTGGAGTCGGCGCGGCCAGTCGACGCGGGGCGTGAGTCAACAGACGGAGGTATGAGATGTCCGGCCACTCCAAGTGGGCGACCACCAAGCACAAGAAGGCCGTCATCGACGCCAAGCGCGGCAAGATGTTCGCCAAGCTGATCAAGAACGTCGAGGTCGCGGCCCGTACCGGCGGCGGTGACCCGGCCGGCAACCCGACCCTCTTCGACGCCATCCAGAAGGCCAAGAAGAGCTCGGTGCCGAACGACAACATCGACCGCGCGGTCAAGCGTGGCTCCGGCCTGGAGGCCGGCGGCGCCGACTGGCAGACCATCATGTACGAGGGGTACGGCCCGAACGGCGTGGCCATGCTGATCGAGTGCCTGACCGACAACCGCAACCGGGCCGCCACCGAGGTCCGTACCGCGCTGACCCGCAACGGCGGTTCGCTCGCCGACGCCGGCTCGGTGTCGTACATGTTCTCCCGCAAGGGCGTGGTGATCGTCCCCAAGGCCGACACCACCGAGGACGACGTGATGATGGCGGTCCTCGACGCCGGCGCCGAGGAGGTCAACGACCTCGGTGAGGCGTACGAGGTGGTCTCCGAACCGACCGACCTGATCGCGGTCCGCACCGCGCTGCGCGACGCCGGGATCGAGTACGAGTCGGCCGAGTCCTCGCTGATCCCCAGCGTCAACGTGCCGCTGGACGAGGACGGCGCGCGCAAGGTCTTCAAGCTGATCGACGTGCTGGAAGACTGCGACGACGTGCAGAACGTGTACGCCAACTTCGACGTCTCCGACGACGTGATGGCGGCGGTGGACGCCTGACGGCGGGACCGGGACACCGGCGGGCCGGCCGGCGGGGACGCGCTCCCCGCCGACCGGCCCGTTGTGCGTGCGTTGTGCGTGGTACCGGTCCCGGTCCGGCGTCCCCGTGTGCGCCGGACCGGGACCGGGGCTTCAGGCGTCGACCCGGGCGGCGGCCGACCGGCGGGCCTTCAGCACGCTCTCGACGAGATCCCAGAGCGTGACCGCCACGATGACCACGACCGTGACCCGGGAGGCGACGCCGAGGCCGTCGCCGTCGCGCAGCCAGCCGAACCGGGCGACCAGGTCCGGGTTGAGCAGCCGGTCGGTGAGCACCAGCCAGATCAGCGGTACGGCGAAGGCCAGGTCGAGCAGGGCGTTGGCCCCGACGAGCGGCCACGTCCACCGGCCGGTGCGGTACTTGACCAGTTCCAGTGCCACGGTGGCCACCAGCACGGCGGCGAGCACCGGCAGCCAGGACGTCCACAGCGCCGGGTCGAGCAGCGGGATGCGCGTGCCGTCGGTGTCCCGGGCCCAGGACCGGACGTG
This sequence comes from Micromonospora sp. S-DT3-3-22, assembly GCF_015354745.1. Classification (NCBI taxonomy): domain Bacteria; kingdom Bacillati; phylum Actinomycetota; class Actinomycetes; order Micromonosporales; family Micromonosporaceae; genus Micromonospora; species Micromonospora sp. S-DT3-3-22. The sequence goes on along the minus strand of NZ_JACGMO010000092.1, from coordinate 2,741 downwards.
CTGCCAGGGCAGGAAGGCCAGGGTGAGCAGGAGCATCGCCACCGAGGCGCAGGTGTCGGAGAGCCGGATGTCGCGCTCCACCGGTGCCTCGGGTAGCTGGTCGACGTTCCACTCGGGCAGGTCGAGGGAGGCGTTGGTGCGTTCCAGGATCGCGAAGCTCAGGGTCACCCAGAAGGCGATCTGGACCGCGGTCTGGAAGGCCGCGGTGATGCCCGACCCGATGGCCCCGCCCGGGTTGTCGCCGACGGTCGCCTGTGCCACGCCGACGACGACGCCGACCACGCCGGGGATGACGGTCAGCAGCCGGCGCAGCAGCCGTTGCCAGATCAGGTAGTAGGCCGGGCCGATGAGTTGGAGCCGGCGGTCGGCGTAGCGGGCGGCCAGCCGCTCGGGGTGGCCGAGTTCGGTGAGCACCTCGCGTTCGGCGGTGGTCGGGTCCTGCCCGCCGCCGACCCGGTCGTCGACCATGTCCGCGATGGCGGCCCGCAGCTCGGTGGCGATCTCCTCCCGCCGGGGCGCCGGCACCGCCCGCAGGGTGGCTGCGAGGTAGCGGTCGGTCAGGGTGCTCATCGGTCGACTCCTTCGATCAGCCCGGTGACGGAGGTCTGCACGGCGGCGAGGTCGTCGAGCAACCGGGCCAGCACCGTCTCGCCGTCGGCGCTGGTCCGGTAGAACTTGCGCGGCCGGCTCTCCTCGGTGTTCCACTCGCTGGTCAGCAGCCCCTGTTCCTCCAGCCGCCGCAGCAGCGGGTAGAGGGTGTTGGCGTCGACCGGGAAGCCGTGCCCGGCGAGGCGTTGCAGCAGCGCGTAGCCGTAGTCGGGCTCGCGCAGGGCCAGCAGGCTGGCGACCACCACCGTGCCGCGGCGCAGCTCCTGGAGATGGGTCCGCAGAACCTCCTCGTTGACCATGTCTCACACCATACTGTGTGGCACACACTAATGTCGAGTGACCCAGCAATGTGGGGACAGCACCATGCGGCCGGGGTGACAGGGGGAGCCCCCCGCCACCCCGGCCCGGTGCCGGGGCGGATCAGCAGGAACGGCCCCGCCGGAAGTTCCGCTCGACGTGATCCGCCGTGCCGACCTGGAAGTAGCCGACGCCCGGCCGGATCGGGTGCCCGGTGAACAGCTCGACCCGGCTGCCGAACCGCACCAGGTACGCCGTGGCGTCCCCGGCGTCGTTGCGGATGAACGCGCCCCGGGGGCCGTAGATCTGCGCCACCTCGGCGAAGGACATGCCCACGGCCGCCCCGGCCGGGGAGCGGGGCGGCGCGGTGGCGGTACCCACCTCGACCAGCCGTCCGTCGCGGAAGGCCACCAGGATCACCCCGGCCCACTCGCCGGTGACGCCGGCCCGGACCACGCCGTCGCAGTCGACGACCGTCCAGTCGATCAGGCCGGCCGCGGTGAGCCGGGTCAGTGACGCGCCGATCCGGAACGGGCCCGCGCCCCGGACGCCGAGCAGGTCGGTGCCGCCGGTGGACCGCCCCGGGAGGCCGCCCGACCGCAGGTCCGCGGCGACGCCCGGGGCGCGGTCCACGGTGGATTCCGGCCGGACGCCGGGATGCGCCCCGGCGGGCACGGCCGGCGCGACGACGGCCAGGGCCAGCAGGCCGGTGAGCAGGATGGTGCGGAGACGACGCATGAGAACTCCTTCGCGGGTACGGGTCCGTCGTTCTGTTGGTCTCCGCCCGACCGGAATCCGTTCGTCGGTTTTCCGACCGGCTCCGGTGGACGCCGCCACCCGTCGACGCCGGTTACCGTGCGGTGGGGGTGGGACGATGGGCACTCCGGCGTGGATCGGGCCCTACCGGGTGCAACGGCTGCTCGGTGCGGGCTCCTTCGCGACCGTCTGGCTCGGCCACGATCCCGCTCTCGACTCCCGGGTGGCGATCAAGGTGCTGGCCGAGAACTGGAGCCACGACCTGCGGGTCCGTGAACGCTTCCGGGACGAGGCCCGGCTGCTGCGGCGGCTCGACCACCCCCGGCTGGTACGGGTGCACGCGGTCGGCGAACTACCCGACGGCCGGCCGTACGCCGTGCTGGCCCTGGCCGACGGCGGAAGCCTGCGGGACCGGCTGGCCACCGGCACCCCGCCGGTGCCGCTGGCCCTGGCGCTGCTCGACGAGATCGCCGCCGGGGTCGCCGTGCTGCACCGGGAGCGGGTGGTGCACCGCGACCTCACCCCGGGCAACGTGCTGTTCACCTCGACCGCCGACGGGGAACGGGTGGTCATCGCCGACCTCGGGCTGGCCAAGGCGCTCGCCGCCGCCTCCGGGCTGACCGCCCGCGCCGGCACGCCCGGCTACATGGCGCCCGAACAGGACGATCCGCTGGCCGTGGTGGACACCCGCAGCGACGTGTTCGGGCTGGGGCGGCTCGGCCTGCGGTTGCTCGGCGGCCCCGGCCCCCGGCCGCACCTGGACGAGGTGCCCGCGCCGGTGGTGGCGGTGCTGCGCCGGGCCACCGCGCCCCGCCCCGCCGACCGCCACCCCGACGCGGACGCCTTCCGGGCGGCGCTGCGCCGCGCCGCCGGGACACCCGGGGACCCCGCCATCCCGCACACCCCTACGGGCCTCCGCCCCCTGGACGCCCGGCACCCCGCCGCCGCAGCCGCAGCCCGCGAGAGGCACGCGTTCCGTCCCCGGGCCGCGCTCCGGCCCGGGGAGGCGTTCGGACCCGGGGAGGCGTTCGGCCCCCGGTCCGCCCTCGGACCGGGGGAGGCGTTCCCGTCGGGTCCGT
>NZ_JACGMO010000091.1:0-31438 GCF_015354745.1 Micromonospora sp. S-DT3-3-22 | reverse complement strand
GCCCACCGCACGCCGAGCCCGACACCACCGGCCACCAGCACGGCGACCAGCGCCGTCGCGCCCGCGCCGACGAGCCGGCGGCGTCGGCGCAGCCGCCGGCCGTCGCGCATGATCACGGTCAGGTCGAAATCCTCGTGGTACGGCCGTTCGGTCGCCCGCATCGCCCGGCGGAACTGCTCCAGCTCGGTCATCGGCCGGTCCCCTGGGTCGCCGGGGTCCCGGTGGCCCGCAGCTTCTGCAACGCCCGGGAACCGGTGCTCTTCACCGTGCCGAGCGATACCCCCAGTTCGCGGGCCACCTGCGCCTCCGGTAGGTCGAAGTAGTAGCGGAGCACGACGATGGCGCGCTCGCGGGCACTGAGCGCGCCGAGGATGTCGAGCAGCCAGCGGCGGGTGGCCACGTCGTCGGCGACGTCGCCGCGCCGCTGCTCGGGCAAGTCGTCGGTGGGGTACTCCCGGATCGGCCGCCGCCACCCGTCGACGAGGTGGTTGACCAGCACCGTGCGGGCGTACCCGTAGGCGTCCTCGTCGCGGACCCGGGACCAGGACGCGTACGTGCGGACCAGGGCGGTCTGCGCGGCGTCCTCGGCCTGGTGGTGGTTGCCGGTCATCAGGAACGCGGCGTGTCGGAGCCGCCCGGAGGCGGACCGGGCGAACTCGACGAACTCGGCGTCACCCCGGGCCATGCCCACTCTTCCCGTTTGCCACGCCGGACAGGACGGGCGGGGGCACCGAAAGGTTGAGTCCGGATGGGATCAACTGTTCCGGCGGGCCGCCCGTCCTTCCCGCTGCCCGACGCCGCCCGGCGGCGGGCGGAGGAGGCACCATGGCGACGAAGGGTAGCCCCCGCCGTGGCGGCGGCCCGCGTGCACGGTCGGTGACGGCGCTGCTGACGGCGGCCTGGCTGACCGGCTGCGGGCTGCCGGCGGCGGGGCGACCTGCGACGACGTCACCCTCCCCGGCCAGTTCGGCGGCGGTGCCCGACCGGTTGGGCGAGCCGGGACGGCCGGCCGGGTCCGTCCGACCGGGCGGCGGATCGGCCGCGGTGACGCCCGGCCGGTCCGGGCCCGCCCCGGTCAGCTACCCGAGGGACGGGGCCAACCGCTGGCAGGTGGCGCCCGGTGAACAGGCGGCCCCGCAGGGCCCCGGCCGGTTGCTGCGGTACCGGGTGGCGGTGGAACGTGACATCCGGGGGCTGCCGGTGGCGGAGTTCGCGGCCGAGGTCAGCGCGACGTTGACCGCCCCGCAGGGGTGGACCACGGGCGGGACGCTGCGGCTGTGGCGGGTCGGTCCCGGCGGGCCGGCCGACTTCACCGTCCACCTGGCCACCCCGGGCACCCGTGACGAACTGTGCGGGGACGCGGCGGACGGCTACACCTCGTGCCGCAACGGCGACCGGGTGGTGATCAACGTGGCCCGTTGGGTGAAGGGCGTTCCGGGGTACGGCGCGGACCTGGCCGTCTACCGGCGGTACGTGGTCAACCACGAGGTCGGGCACCGGCTCGGCCACGGCCACGAGCGGTGCCCGGGGCGGGGCCGGCCGGCACCGGTGATGCAGCAGCAGACGTTGGGCCTGCACGGGTGCACCGCCAACGCCTCGCCGTACCGGGACGGCAGGCGCTATTCGGGGCCGTCCGGCACCTACGTCGACCGGGTCCCCCCGCCCGAGCCGGGCCACCGGGGCTGACGGCCGCCGGACCGGGGCCGGGCCGGCCGGCCCCGGGGGTTCGACGGGCCCGGGGCTGCGGCGGGCCCCGGGGGCGCCGGAGCGAGGGCTGAGCGGCCGGACCGGCCCGGGGCGGCGGGGGCTGCGTACCATGCGGGACCGGGCATCCCCTCGTCCGGTGGAGGTAGCGACGGATGGCAGGCCAGCAGGACGGATACGCCCTCGGCGTCGACCTGGGCACGTCCAACACGGTGGCCGTGCTGCGCTGGCCGGACGGGCGGACCCGACCGCTGCTCGTCGACGGGCAGCCGATCCTCCCCTCCGGGGTCTACGCCGACACCGAGGGCCGGTTGCACGTCGGCCGGGACGCCCAGCGGCTCGCCCAGGCGGACCCGACCCGGTACGAGCCGAACCCGAAACGCCGGGTGGACGAGCCGACGGTCCTGCTCGGTGACCGGTCGTACGCCCCGGCGGAGCTGCTCGCCGCGACCCTGTGGGCGGTCGCCGAGCAGGCGGTGGCGACGGTGGGGTTCCTGCCCCCGGCGGTGCTCACCTATCCCGCCGCCTGGGAGGCCCCCCGGCGGCAGGTGCTGCACGACGCGTTGGCGCTGGCCGGGTGGCCGTCGGCCGCCGAGCACACCATGTCCGGGCCGGTGCCGGTGGGCACCCGGCTGCTGCGGGAACCGGTGGCGGCGGCCCGCTACTACACGGAGGTGCTGCGGCGGCCGGTGCCGGTGGGTGAGTCGGTCGCGGTGTTCGACTTCGGCGGCGGCACCCTGGACGTGGCGGTCGTCCGTAACGAGGGCGCCGACCCGTGGGGCGACTCGGGTTTCACGGTGATCGCCACCGGCGGGATGGCCGACCTCGGCGGGCTGGACCTCGACGCGGCCCTGCTCGCCCGGGTCGGTGAGCTGGTCGGCGACGGGCAGGCGGCGCTGTGGGCCCGGCTGACCCGACCGGAGACGACCGGGCAGTGGCGGGACCGGCAGCAGCTCTGGGACAACGTCCGTGGGGCGAAGGAGATGCTGTCCCGGGTCGCCGTGGCCCCGGTCGCGGTGCCCGGCCTGGAGACCGCCGTCCCGCTCACCCGCGCGGAGCTGGAGCAGCTCGCCACTCCCCTGCTGACCCGGGCGGTCGCCCGGACCCGGGAGGTGGTCGCCGAGGCGGGTCTGACCCCGGACCGGCTGGCCGGGCTGTTCCTCGTCGGGGGTTCGTCCCGGGTGCCGCTGGTGGCCCGGCTGCTGCACGCCGAGCTGGGGGTCGCGCCGACCGTGCTGGAGCAGCCCGAGCTGCCGGTGGCCGAGGGGGCGCTCACCGATCTGCCGCTGCCCCGGCCGGGCCGGCGTCCCGGGCCGGCCGGCGCGGTGGCGCCCGCCCCGGTGCCGTCGCCCGCCCCGGCACCGCCGTCGCCCGCTCCGACGCACGATGCCGCGCCGGGGGTACCCGACGCCGCGTCCACCCCGGTCGGGTCCGGTGCCGGCCCATCCGCCGGCACGGCCACCCTGCCGGCGGGCGCAGCGACGGCCGGCGGCACCGGCCACACCCTCCTGCCGGGACCGAGCGCCACCCTGCCGGCGGGAGCGGGCGCGACGCCGGTGGCCGGGTCGGGCGCTCCGTTTGGTGGGACGCCGGTAGCCGGATCAGGCGGAACGACAGTGCCGACCCTGGGCGGGATGCCGCCGGGCGGGACCGTGCCGGGTGGCGTACCGGCCCAGGGGTATCCGGCGGGCTGGCCGGGCGTACCACCGGGGGCGGTGCCGCCGGGGACCGGTGCCGGCCCCGCGACGCCGGTGCGGCGCGGGCGTCGCCGGCTGCGGGTCGGGCTCGGTGCGGGGCTGGCGCTGCTCGGCGTGCTCGGCGCGGCGGCGCTCTGGTTCACCCGGGACCGCTACCCGGCGTTGGAGTTCCACACCCTCACCGAGGTGGCCCGGCCCGCCGCCGTCGAGGACCGCCCGACGGCGATGTTCACCGCCGTGTTCGGTGACCGCGCCTACCTGGCCTACCAGCTTCCCGACGACCGGCTGACCGTGGTGGCGGTCGACGCCGGCACCGGGAAGGTGGCGTGGCGGACCACCGTCGCGGCCGGCAGCGGACGGTGGGCCGGGGTCCGGGCGGTGCCGGGGGCGGTGCTGGCCGTCGCGGACGCGGCCGGCGACAGCACCCCCCGCGACGTGGTGGTGCTCGACGCCGGGGACGGTAAGGAACGGTGGCGGTTGCCGGTGCACGGCGACGACGCGGTGCACGTCACCGGGGAGAAGCTGGTCTGGGTGGACCGCGCCGGCAGCCGCCTGGTCGGGCTGCGGCTGCGCGACGGCCGGCAGGACTGGACCCTGGACAACCCCCGCAGCGAGTACGGCGACACCCGTACCACGGTGCTGCGGGTGGGCACCGCGCAGAGCGTGGCCGGTCCCGCCGGGTTCGACGGCACGTCCGACGCCCCCTGGCTCGGCGACGCCGACCGGCTGGTGCAGGTGGGGGCCGACCGGTCGGTGCGGGTGCTCGACATGGACAGCGGCAAGGTGGTGCGTCGCCGCGACGGGGTCGCCGACGTCAGCGACCGGATGGTCGCGTCCGGGGACCGGTTGTACGTGGTGGCGGAGGACCGGGGATACAAGCTGCTCGGTTACGACCTGGGCAGCTTCGCCGAGCCGACGGTGCTCTACAGCGCGGGTGAGCAGCGGCGGGTCACCGGGCTGGTGGCCTGCGGCGGGCACCGGGCCTGCCTGCTGGAGGTGCCGGAGGCCGACACCGACCGGACGGAGGTGGTCGCCGCCACCGAGGGCAAGGGCAGTCGCCGCTGGGCGGCGCCGGGCGGCGTCGACCTGGTGCCGGTGGGTGAGCACCTGCTCGTCCGGCGGGAGTCGCCGAAGACCACGGTGAGTCTGTTCGACCCGGCCGGGAAGGCGGTGCTGACCGACCGCAAGGGCACGGCGGTCCGGGTCGACGCCGGCAACCTGCTGGTCTTCGCCGAGACGCCGAGCAGCGTCGAGGACGACCGGAGCCTGGCCGGGGTGTCGAAGTCCGGCGGGCTGACCGAGATGGGGCAACTCCAGGGCGTCCGCAGCGAGTCGTGCGCGTGGAACACGTCGGTGATCGTCTGCGGGGCGGAGCGGGACTTCGTGCTGTACCGGTTCGCCGGGGACGGCTGAGTGGCCGGACACCACTGCGCCACCGGCTGCCACGGGGGCGGTCGGTGGCGCAGCGGCCCGGGGGGCGGTCGGTGGGTCAGCCGCCGAGGCTGGCCGCGGCCGAGGCGATCGACGCGGCGAACGTGCTGACCTGGGTGTAGACGCCGGGGGCGTTGGGCCGGGCGCAGCCGTCGCCCCAGCTCACGATGCCGACCTGGATCCAGGCGTTGGCGGCGTCGCGGCGGAACATCGGGCCGCCGGAGTCACCCTGGCAGGTGTCGGTGCCACCGCTGGCGTAGCCGGCGCAGATCTCCTCGGCGGCGATCAGGTCGCCGGGGTACGAGGACGAGCAGCTGGCGTCGCTGACGAACGGCACGGTGGCCTTGAGCAGGTACCGCTGCTGCGCACCACCCTCCCGGGCGGCACCCCAGCCGGCGACGGTGAAGGTGCCGTTGTCGTACGCGGTGGTGGTGGCGATGGGCAGGGTGGCCTGCGAGGTGACCGGGGTGGCGAGCCGGATGAGCGCCCAGTCCTTGCCGCTGCCGTTGTAGCCGGGGGCCTGGTAGACGTAGTTGGACTTGACCTGGATGCGGCTGCTCGACTGGAGGTCGACCGCGCCGAGGGTCGCGGTGATGCTGGTGTTCGTGCCGGTGCGGTTCACGCAGTGGGCGGCGGTGAGCACCAACCGGGGGCTGTAGAGCGCCCCGCCGCAGCCCATGGAGAGCCGGACCATGAACGGGAACTCGCCCTGCGCCGCCCGGGTGCCGCCGACGACGGACGGGGCCGCGTCGGGGGTGGGCGCGGCGGTGGCCGGGGCGGTCAGGACGAGCGACCCGGCGGTGATCGCCACCATCGTGGCGGCCATCCGGCCGATGAGACTGCGCCAACGGTTCACAGGGCCTCCAACCCTCGGCGGCGCGCCTGGTGGGGGCGCCGGTTCGATGGCGGGAGCCTAGATCGGTCAATTGATGTGCATCAACATCCTGTTGGGGTCATACGATCGCGGCCGGGCGGCCCGGCGCGGCGCGGCGCGCGGGATCACCCGGCCGGGCGGGGATGAAGCCGGGGCGGCGGGGTATGCCAGCGCCCGGCCTGGAGGAGTGTCGACCGGTGTCGCGGGGCAACCCCGCGACCGGACGCGGGCGGACCGGGTCACCCCCGGCCCGCCCGCCGTACCGGACGGCGGGTGGCTCAGTTGCCGGTGACGAAGTTCCAGGCGTCCATCACCCACTGGGTCTGCTGGAGGTAGGCGATGCCCACCCCGGCCAGGAAGACCCCGGTCACCAGGTGCGCGCCCCGGGCGCTGCGGCGTACCCGGCCGAGCTGGCGTTCCAGGATCACCCGGCCCAGCAGCCGGGACAGCGCGAACAGGCCGGCCGCCACCAGCAGGCTGAGCAGGAAGGTCAGCAGCGGGGCGCCCAGGTCGCCCCGGCCGGAGATGGCCCAGATGCCCCAGCAGACGAAAGCGAAGAGGGCACCGGCCGCGCTCCACTCGCCACCCCGGCGCAGCTGCTCCACGTGCCAGCTCATCGGCCGGCGCGGCGCGGCTGGCTCGGACCAGCCGGACTGGTCGTGCTCGACCACCGGGAACGGCTCGGTGCGCGGAGCCCGGGACTGCCCCACCGAGGCGACGCCCCGGCGGAACGGTTCCCGCTGCGGCGGCACCCCGACACCGGGCTGGGGCGGCACCTCGACGGTCCGCTCGGCCCACGGCTGTGTCTGGTCTGCCATCTTGTTTCCTCCCCATGACCGGTGCCGGCCGTCGACCGGTCCACCGTCTTCGAGGGTAGCGAGCGGACAAACTGCCGCGCCCGGCCCGGCCCGACGGGCACCGCCGGACGGTACGGTCGGGAGATGGTCGATGCGGAGCGGCGGCGACGCCGGCTACGGCACCAGCCGGAGCCGGCGGACGGGGGCGGTGAGCCGCCGACGGCGGCCACCGCCGAGGTGCACGACGGGGCCCCACCGCCACGGGCCCGGCGGGCCCCGGGCGGCGAGGACGGCGAGCGGGGCCTGCGCGGGCTGGTCGGCTCGGGCTCGTCGCAGGTCAGCGTGCGGGCCGCGCTACGGGCCCGGGACGCGGCCCGCCCCACCGAGCAGGACCTGGCCGAGGCCGAGGAACGCCTGGTGATCATCCGGCGGAACTGGGTGCCCCGGGAGGACCTGCCCCGCTCGGGCCGCTGACCGGGCCGGCCGGTGACCGGCCCGGGCGGGCGGCGGTCAGGACAGGTCGGCGGGGGCGGGCAGCTCGGGCAGCTCGCGGGTGCGCTCGTACTCGGCCACCTGGGCGATCCGGCGGGCGTGCCGCTCGTTGCCCGAGAACGGGGTGGTGAGGAACGCCTCGACGATGGCGGCGGCCTCGTCGAGGGTGTGCTGGCGGGCGCCGACGGCCACCACGTTGGCGTCGTTGTGTTGCCGGCCGAGCTGGGCGGTCTCGATGCTCCAGGCCAGCGCCGCCCGGACGCCGGCGACCTTGTTGGCGGCGATCTGCTCGCCGTTGCCGGAGCCGCCGATGACCACGCCCAGGCTGCCCGGGTCGGCCACCACCCGGTCGCCGGTATGCAGGCAGAAGGTCGGGTAGTCGTCGTCGGGGTCGAAGGCGTGCGGGCCCACGTCGACCAGCTCGTAGCCCTGCTTGGCCAGGTGGTTGGCCAGGTGCACCTTCAACTCGAAACCGGCGTGATCGGATCCCAGGTAGACGCGCATACCGGGCAGTCTGTCAGGGCCGCGCCCCGGCCCGCCGTGGGGGCGGCGTGCCGGGGCGGATTCGTCACAGGATTTCAGCGGGGCAGCTCGGCGACGACCAGGCCGCCGCGTGCCTTCGGGGTGAACCAGGTGCTCTTGCGGGGCATCTTCTCCCGGGCCAGGTTCACCGCGACGAAGTCGTCCACGGTCACCGGGGCGATCAGGACGGCGAGCTCCGCCCGGCCGGCGTCGACCTCACCGGTGAGCCAGCTCGCCGGGTAGTCGCCGCCGACGTAGGTGATCCGCTTGTCGCCCGGGTCGAGGCCGAGCGCGTCGCGCAGCAGCAGCCGCTCCACCAGGGCGTGGTCGAGGTTCTCCAGCCGGGCGGCGTCCGCGTCGTGCGGCAGGGTCACCGCGTACCCCTGGCCGGCGAGCCGGAGGTGCACGGTGCCGCCGGCCGCCGGGACCTCGACCGGGCCGTCGACCGGGCTGATCCGCGCGCCGGCGGCGCGCAGCCGGTCGAGCAGCTCGTCGGGGGTGCAGGGCAGCTCGCTGACCAACCGGTTGTAGGGCTGGATGGCGACCGACGCCGGGGTGGTGACCACCGCGAGGAAGCGCGGGAAGCCGCCGGTCTGCGCGGCCAGGCTGCGGTGGTTGCCGTCGGCGACCACCAGTTCGCCGCCGCCGGCCAGCGCGGTCAGCGCGTCCTGCTCGGGGCCGGGGCCGAGCAGCCAGATGGCGTGCGTGCGGCCGGCCTGGTCGGTGTCGGTGGCGGCCGGCGCGCCCGCCGCGTCGGTCGCCGTGGCGAGGGCGGCGTGCAGCTCGTCCCCGCGCCCGGTCTGGAGCAGGAGTACGGGTGAGAGCAGGTGACCGAGCGCCTCGGCCAGGGCGACCCGTTCCCGCACCTTGGCGATGAAGACGTCCTCGTTGCGGATCACCAGGCCGGGCTCGTCGGCGCTGGTGGAGATCTGGTCGGTGTCGACCATGGCGAACAGCCCGTACGCCGACTCCTCGCCCGGCGCGCTGATCCGGTAGAGGACCACCACCTGCTCGGCGGGGGTGTAGCTGCCGTCGGCCTTGGCCTCGGTGAGCCGGGCCACCGCGTCGCCGAGCGCGTCGGAGAAGGACTTCCCCAGGCTCTCCGGCGCCCGGTGGGGCATCTCGATGCCGAGGGCACTGTGCGGGTTCGCCTCGATGATCGCGGTGATCTCCGCGTCGTCGGCGAACTCGTCGTAGTTCTGCGCGCCGGTGCCGCCAGTGGTGATCCAGGCCCGGGCGATCGGATGCACGACCGTCATGGGGGTTGACGCTACCGGCGACGGCCCTGCGCACGACGCCGACCCCGAGCCGGGTCCACCAGATGAACCGTTCCCGGCGGGGCCCGATCGGGCCGGGCCCCGCCGGTGCCGGGATCAGTCGAAGATCGGGCCCAGCTCGCGGGACCGCTTCAGCTCGTAGAAGCCGGGGGTGCCGGCGACCAGCAGGACGCCGTCCCAGAGCCGGCCGGCGGCCTCGCCCTTGGGCGACGGGGTGATGACCGGGCCGAAGAAGGCGATCTTCTCGCCGTCCGGGCCGGGGGCGTGCACCACCGGGGTGCCGACGTCGGTGCCGACCGGCCGCATCCCGGCCTCGTGGCTGGCCCGCAGCGCCTCGTCGTACTCGGTGGATTCGGCGGCGTCGGCGAACGACGGGTCCAGCCCGACGTCGGCCAGCGCCGCGGTGATCATCTCCCGGCCCAGCGACTCCTTGCCGAGGTGGATACGGGTGCCCATGGCGGTGTAGAGCTTCGCCAGCGTGGCGCCCCCGTGCGCCTGCTCCACGGCGATGCAGACCCGTACCGGCCCCCAGCCCAGCTTCATCATCTCCTGGTACTGCTCGGGCAGCTCCCGGCCCTCGTTGAGGACGGAGAGACTCATCACGTGGTAGCTGATGTCCACCTCCCGGACCTGCTCGACCTCCAGGAGCCAACGGGAGGTGATCCAGGCCCACGGGCACAGCGGGTCGAACCACATGTCGACGGCGACACGTTCGGTCACGGTGGAATCCCTTCGTGACGTCAGGCACGCCGGCGGACCCGGCGCGGTTACCCGTCGATCCTCACCCCGAACGGCATCGATCGGTAGCGGAATGAGAGCGTGACGTCGACCACCGCAGGGTCGGTGCATGGAAGACTCGGCTCGGGTCGCCGCCACGAGCGGCCGGCAGGGGCTGGCGCAGCCGGATGGCGGCGAGAGTGGGATGGAGACGAAAGTGCCAGGAGTGCGCAACCTGACCCAGGTCGAGGCCACCGAGCGGGCCCGCCTGCTGGAGGTCACCGGGTACGACATCAACCTCGACCTGTCAACCGCGGTGCAGGCCGAGGGCCGCACGTTCCGGTCGGTGACCGAGGTCAGGTTCCGCTGTGCCGAACCCGGGGCCGGCACCTTCATCGAGACGGCCGCCGAGTCGGTGCGCGCGGCGACGCTCAACGGCGCGCCGGTGGACCTCGCCGGCTGGTCGGCCGAGAAGGGGCTGGCGCTGACCGGGCTGGCCGCCGAGAACGTGCTCGTGGTGGACGCCGACTTCGGCTACTCCAACAGCGGGCAGGGCCTGCACCGCACCGTCGACCCGGTCGACGGGGAGACGTACCTCTACAGCCAGTTCGAGACGGCGGACGCGCAGAAGGTCTTCGCCTGCTTCGACCAGCCCGACCTGAAGAGCGTCTACACCTGGCACGCCACCGTCCCGGCGCACTGGCGGGTGGTGTCCAACATGCCCGTCGAGCGGGAGGAACCGGCCGGCGAGGGGCTCAAGACCGTCCACTTCACCACCTCGGCGCGGATGAGCACCTACATCACCGCGCTGTGCGCCGGGCCGTACCACGAGGTGCGGGACAGTCACGACGGCATCGACCTGGGCGTCTTCTGCCGGGCGTCGATGGCCCCCCACCTGGACGCCGACGACCTGTTCCTGATCACCAAGCAGGGCTTCGACTTCTTCCACGAGCAGTTCGGGGTGCGCTACCCGCTGCCCAAGTACGACCAGCTCTGGGTCCCCGACTTCAACGCCGGCGCGATGGAGAACTTCGGCTGCGTCACCCACGCCGAGTCGCACTACCTGTTCCGCTCACAGGTCACCGACTTCGAGTACGAGCAGCGGGCCAACACGATCCTGCACGAGCTGGCCCACATGTGGTTCGGCGACCTGGTCACCATGCGCTGGTGGAACGACCTGTGGCTCAACGAGTCGTTCGCCGAGTGGGCGAGCCACTGGTGCAACACCCACGCCACCCGGTTCTCCGAGGCGTGGACGACGTTCCTGTCGATCCGCAAGAACTGGGGCTACCGGCAGGACCAGCTCTCCTCCACCCACCCGGTCTACTGCGAGATGCCGGACCTGGAGGCGGTCGAGGTCAACTTCGACGGCATCACGTACGCCAAGGGCGCCAGCGTGCTCAAGCAGCTCGTGGCGTACGTCGGTGAGGAGCCGTTCCTGGCCGGGCTGCGGGCGTACTTCGGCAAGCACGCGTGGGGCAACGCCACCTTCGACGACCTGCTGTCGGAGCTGGAGACGGCCTCCGGCCGGGAGCTGCGCAAGTTCGCCGCCCAGTGGCTGGAGACCGCCCAGGTCAACACCCTGCGCCCCGAGGTCACCATCGGTGCCGACGGCGGCTACGAGCGGGTGCTGGTCCGGCAGGAGGCCCCGGCCGGACACCCGACGCTGCGCACCCACCGGATCGGCGTCGGCCTGTACGACCTGACCGACGGCCGGCTGCTCCGCCGGGAGCGGGTCGAGGTGGACGTGACCGGCGAGGTGACCGAGCTGTCGGTGCTGCACGGCCGGCCGGCCGCCGACGTGCTGCTGCTCAACGACGACGACCTGACCTACACCAAGCTACGGCTCGACGAGCGCTCGATGGCGACCGTGGTGCAGCACATCGCCGGCTTCGACTCGTCGCTGGCCCGCGCGCTGTGCTGGACGGCCGCCTGGGACATGGTCCGCGACGCCGAACTGTCCGCCCGCGACTACGTGGCGCTGGTGCTGGCCGGGCTGCCCGCCGAGACCGACATCAACCTGGTCACCGCCACCCTGCGGCAGGCCAGCACCGCGCTGATCTTCTACGCCGACCCGGCGTGGGCGCCGACCGGCTGGGCCGGGCTGTCCCGGGCCGCGAAGGACGCGCTGGCGGCGGCCGAGCCGGGCAGCGGCTTCCAGCTCGCCTGGGCCCGGGCGTACGCCTCGTCGGCCCGCGCCGACGAGGACCTGGCGACGCTGCGCGGGTGGCTGGCCGGCACCGACGTGCCGGCGGGCCTGACCATCGACACCGAGCTGCGGTGGACGGTGTTGCAGTCGCTGGTGGCCAAGGGGGCGGCCGGTGCCGCCGAGATCGAGGCGGAGCTGGCCGGCGACCGGACGGCCTCCGGCGAGCGGGAGGCCGCCTACGCGCACGCGCTGGTGCCGACGGCGGAGAACAAGGCGACGGTGTGGTCCCTGCTGACCGGCCCGGACGCGCTGCCGAACTGGCGTAACCGGGCGCTGTTGCAGGGCCTGACCCACCCGACGCAGGTCGCGCTCACCGCGCCCTACCGGGAGCGGTACTTCGCCACGGTGGCGCAGGTGTGGGCGCAGCGCGACAGCGAGCCGGCGCAGGAGTTCGTGCAGCTGGCGTACCCCGCGTACCTGGTCGAGGAGGAGACGGTGGCGGCCACCGACGCGTGGCTGGCCGGCGACGGGCACCCGGCGTCGCTGCGCCGCCTGGTGGCCGAGGGGCGCGACGGGGTGGTCCGGGCGCTGAAGGCCCGCGCGCGGGACGCCCACAGCAGCTGACAGCCGAGATGGCACGGCCCGGGGCCGGCGCGGGTGCGAGCCCGCGCCGGCCCCGGGCCGTTGTCGTGCCCCGGCCGGGTGCCCCCGGGACCGGATGTGGGCCGACCCGTCGGACGTCGCTCTGGTCGTCGAGCCGGACGAGCCGGTACCGGTCGACGAGCCGTGGCCGATCCGACTCGGTCCCCGTGACTGGCCCCGCTGACCGGCGGCCGGCCGGTCCGGCACCGACGGGTGTGGTGGACGCGACGGAGCCCGGTCCGCGTGGTGCGGGCCGGGCTCCGGATCGGTCGGGACGTACGGGGTGGGGCTCAGGCCCGGCCGGCGTGGCTGGCGAGCTGGTCGAGGCCCTGGATGATGCCGCCGGCCAGATCCCCGCCGCCGAAGGACGCCACCATGGACAGCGCGGCCAGCTTGACGTACGTGTCGGGGATGCGCTTGCGGGCGTACCGGCCGGTGACGACCTCCAGCTGGCGCTGGTTGGGCGACACGGCGATCAGCACCGACCTGTCCGGCTCGGCGAGCTGGCGGTGCAGCCGCTCGGCGTGCTCCCGGACCGGCTCGTCGAGGCCGCCGACGTAGACCGAGAAGACCAGGCCGCTGCCCTGGTCGGCCAGGCGCAGCGCCTCGTCGATGCGCAGCAGTTGCCGGGTCGAGAACGGCCCGTCCAGCACCTCGGGCGGGGTGCCCGTACCGGCCTGGTCGACCTGCTCACCAACGGTCACTTGCGCCTCCGGTTCCACCGGCCGGCGCCTCGATGCCGGCCTGCTGCTGCTTGTGGCTGGTCAGCGCCGGCGCCTGGGCACCGGCGGCCAGGGCGGTGCCGGCCGAGTCGGCCAGCTGCTCCGGGCGGCCCAGGAACCAGACCGGCGTGAAGTCGAAGCGTCGGCCCGGCCGGTAGCGCTTGGCGCCGCCGCCGCTGCCGTGGTTGGCGGCGTAGACCAGCCCGACGATCACCAGCACCACCGCCGCCGGGATGCCGACGAAGATCAGCAACGTGTCAGTGACAGACAATCCCAACGCCCCCAGGCGGTAAGAGAGACCAGAGCTTCCGGGTCGGGTGGACGATCATGACACCGTGCTCCCGACTCCGCTGCCATTCACGTTAGCGGAGCCGACGCCCCGCGAGCCTGCGGGGTGCCGATCCCACCTGTCACTCCAGTGTTCCAGCGGCCCCGGGGCGGCGACGAGTCGGGTCACCCGGTCCCATCCTGCCGGTTCGGCACCCGATCGCGCCGGGACGACACGACCGGCACGGGTGTGGCGTCCGCCCCATATTCCGCTGACATGACCCGGCCGGGATTGCCGGTCTCGGTGCCGGGACCCGGAGGATGGCCCGTACCGATCGAACCTTTTCGATCGATTCCGGTCCACCCACCCGCAGGGAGCCCCCCGTGCAACCCGTGCCCGCCCTCCACCCCCACCCCGCCCGGTCCCGGTCCCGCCGACCCTGGCCCCGACTGGTCACCCGCCCGCTGCTCGCGCTCGCCCTGGTCGGTGGCAGCGCGGTCGCCGCACCCGGCGCGACCGCCGCGCCCGGCGACGGCCGGCCGGCCGCGGCGTCCGCCGCCAACCCGTACGAGCGGGGTCCCGCCCCGACGACGGCCAGCATCGAGGCCACCCGGGGCCCGTTCGCCATCGCCCAGAGCACCGTCGCGGCGTCCGCCGTGAGCGGGTTCCGGGGCGGCACCGTCTACTACCCGACCAGCACCGCCGAGGGCACCTTCGGCGCGGTCGCGATCTCCCCCGGCTACACCGCCAGCCAGTCCAGCGTCGCCTGGCTCGGCCCCCGGCTGGCCTCGCAGGGCTTCGTGGTCATCACCATCGACACCCTCTCCGTGTACGACCAGCCGGCCTCGCGGGGCACCCAACTGCTCGCCGCGTTGGACTACCTGACCGGCAGCAGCGCGGTGCGGACCCGGATCGACCGCAACCGGCTCGCGGTGATGGGGCACTCGATGGGCGGCGGCGGCAGCCTGTCGGCGGCGAACACCCGGCCCGCGTTGCAGGCCGCCATCCCGCTCACCGGCTGGCACACCGTCAAGAACTGGTCGTCGGTACGGGTTCCGACGCTGGTGATCGGCGCGGAGAACGACTCGACCGCCCCGGTGGCGTCGCACTCGGAGCCGTTCTACACCAGCCTGCCGGCGAGCCTGGACAAGGCGTACCTGGAGTTGAACGCGGCCGGCCACTCCGCGCCGACCTCGCCGAACGTCACCGTGGCGAAGTACAGCATCTCCTGGCTGAAGCGGTTCGTCGACGACGACACCCGCTACGAGCAGTTCCTCTGCCCGGCGCCCCGGGGCAGCGCGATCGAGGAGTACCGGGACACCTGCCCGCACTCCTGACCCCGCACCGGCCGGTCCCGGCGCCCCGCACGGCGGCGGGGCCGGCCACCCGTGGGGCCCGGCGGACCGCCGGCACGCCAGGTCACATCGCGGTGCGGGCCGACCACAGTTCGGGGAAGACCACCCGGGACATGCTGCGCTGCAACCAGGCCAGCCCGGCCGACCCGCCGCTGCCCACCTTGGCGCCCATGGTGCGCTGCACGGCCTTGACGTGGTTCCACCGCCAGTCGCCGAACTGCTCGGCCACGTCGGCCAGCGCGTCACCGAGCTGCCGCAGGTGGTTGTCCGGCCCGTCGTCGTCGTAGACCGCCACCCAGGCCGCCTCGACCCGGGGGTGCGGCAGGTGCTCGACGGCGACGTCCCGGTCGCGCAGCTCGGCGGGCAGTTCGTGCCCGTGCCGGCCGAGCAGGGCGATCACGTCGTCCCAGAGGCTCGGCTCGGCGAGCGCGGCGCGCAGGTCGTCGTACACCTGGGGTTGGCGGCGGAAGGGGCGGATCAGCGCCGGGTCGCGCAGCCCGAGCAGGAACTCCAGCTGGCGGTACATCGCGGACTGGAAGCCGGAGCCCTCGCCGAGCAGGTCGCGGAACCGGTTGAAGTCGGCCGGGGTCATCCAGCGCAGCCCGCGCCAGGCGGCGTTGAGCCCCTCCAGGTGCAGGGCGGCCCGGCGCAGCGGGGCGAGCGCCGCCCACACCCGGTCGGCCCGCAGGTCCCGCTGGGCCTGGCGCAGCTCGTGGCAGGTCAGCCCGAAGTACAGCTCCATGATCTGGCTGACCATCAGGAAGGACATCTCGCCCGGGTCGCTGCTCAGTGGCTGTTGGAGGGTGTGCAGGGTGCTGGCGTGCACGTACGCGTCGTAGGGCGTCCGGTCGGCGAACTCCAGGGTGGGCTCGCCGCCGTTGCGGGCGGCGCGGGCCCGGCGCTGCTGCGGGGTGGCCGGGCGCACCGCCGGGTTCGGGGTGTGCGCCCGCAGGTCCGTCTGTTCCACCGTCTCGCCTCCTCCGGTTCGGCTGCCCCGACATGATCTCCCGGTACGTACGCGCGGTGGAATGCCGCTTCGATGGCGCTGACCGCCTCTCACTTCACGAACGAAAGGCACTTCGGCGGCACCACCTGCCGAAGATAAGGTCGGTGCGTGGACGAGATGGACTGGGCCCTGCTGCGGGAGTTGCAGGCCGACGCGCGGCTGTCGTACAGCGAACTGTCCCGGCGGGTGCACCTGTCCCCGCCGGCGGTCGCCGAACGGGTCCGCCGGCTGGAGGAGTCCGGGGTGGTCACCGGCTACCACGCGCACGTCGACCTGGCCCGCGCCGGCCGGGGGGTGGTCGCGCTGATCCGGATGTCCTGTTACGGCCCCCGGTGCATCCTGCACGACCCGAACGTCGTCGACTGGCCGGAGATCCAGGAGATCCACCGGATCACCGGGGACGCGTGCAGCATGCTCAAGGTCGCCGCCGGCTCGATCGGGCAGTTCGAGGCGGTGATCGACCGACTCGCCCCGTACGGGCAGCCGTCCAGCACGATGGTGCTCTCCAGCCCGTTGCAGTGGCATCCGGTCACCCCGTTGCCGCCCGCCACCGACCCCGGGCGGGCCTGAGTCCGGGTTTGCCCCCGGGCCAGCGGGAATGCAGCCCCGCACACCCGTCGCAGGATTCCGGCGAACCGTCGCCGGGAGGGGGGAATCATGCGGGGGCTCACTCTGCACCGTCACGCCGTCCACGCCGTACTGGCGATGCTCACCCTGGTCGGGGTGTTCGTCCTGGCGGCGGCCACCCCGGCGCGCGCCGGGGAGAACACCTTCGTCGAGGTCACGCCGAACACCGCGCAGGCCGGCACCCGGGTCACCGTCCGGGCGAGTTGCGACAACGCCAACAACCAGCAGGCCACCGTGCACTCGGACGCCTTCGGGCGGGTGGTGCTGCGGCCCGACAACGGCTTCCTCACCGGTGCGGTCACCATCCCGGGCAACAAGCAGCCCGGGGACTATCCGGTGGACCTGAAGTGCGCCAACGGCAACACCGCCTCGACCATGCTGACCGTGCTGAACATGGCCCAGCCGAGCAAGGGCCCGGCGACCGGCGGCGGCGGGACCGCGGGCGACCGGGGCAGCGGTTCGCTGCTGCTGGTCGGCGGACTGGCCGTGGTGGCCGTGGCGGCCGGGCTCGGCGTCTTCGGCGGCAACCGCCGACGGACCCGGGCCGGTGCCTGACCACCTGTCGTCATGGCCCGCACCCGTTCCCGGCCGGCCGGCCACCGGTTGCGGGCGGCGGCCCGGCGTACCGTCCGGGTCGCCGCCGGCAGCCGGCGCGCCGCCGGCAGCCTCGCCGCCCGTACCCGCCGCGCCGCCGGGCGTTTCCGCCGGGTCGCCGGCCAGGCGTTCTCCGCCAGCTTGACCACCGCCGACCCGGTCACCCAGGCCCGTCCGGTACGCCCGGCGCCCCGGGCTGCGGCGTTCGGCGGCCGGTTCACCGGGTCCGGGCCGGGTCTGCCGGTGCTGGCGATCGCCGCGGTGATGCTGCTGATCGTGGCGATGCTCGGGGTGGAGCGGGTCACCGGGCTCAGCGTCCTGCCGGACCGGTTCGTGGCCGGCCTGCGCCCGCCACCGAAGCGGTTCCCGGTGCTGTCGGGCAGCCCGCCGACCCAGATCGCCATCTCCCGGATCGACGTGCGGGCCCCGGTGCACCAGGTGGGCATCGCCCCGGACGGCAGCATCGACGTCCCGGCCACCGCCCGCGCCCAGGAGGCCGGCTGGTACGACCAGGGCCCCACCCCCGGCCAGTACGGCCCGGCGGTGATCGTCGGGCACGTGGACACCACCACCGGGCCGGCGGTCTTCCACGGGCTGCGGGAACTGCGCGACGGCGACGAGATCGAGGTGACCCGGGCCGACCGCAAGGTCGCCGTGTTCACGGTCGACGAGGTGCGGCGGTACGGCAAGGAACGGTTGCCGGTCGACGAGATCTTCGGCGACTTCAGCCGCCCCAACCTGCGGCTGATCACCTGCGGCGGGCGCTGGGTCGGCGGCGGGACCGGCTACGCCGACAACGTGGTGGTGTACGCCACCCTGGTCCGGGCCCGCTGACCCGCGCCGGCGCACCCGATTGCGACGCCCGTCAGGCGGCTTCGGCCTCGCGCAGCGGCTCCCGCAGGTCGAGCCAGTCCGCCCAGCGCGGGTCGGGCGCGCGGTGGCCGAGCACCCGCCAGGCGGTGCCTTTCGGGGCCGCCGGCAGGCAGTGCAGCCGCCACCCCAGCTCGGCCGGGGTCTTGTCGCCCTTGGTGTGGTTGCACCGGGCGCAGGCCGCGACCACGTTCTCCCAGGCGTGCCGGCCCCCACGGCTGCGCGGGAAGACATGGTCGATGGTCTCGGCGGGACCCCGGCAGTAGGCGCAGCGGTTGCCGTCACGGGCGAAGATCGCCCGGCGGGAGAGCCCGACATGGGTGCGGTAGGGCACCCGGACGAACCGGGTCAGCCGTACCACCGAGGGGACGGGGAGCGCGTCGTGGGCGCTGTGCAGGATGCCGTCGCCGTCGGCGACACAGACGGCCTTGGCGGAGAGCACCAGGATCGCGGCGCGACGCACGGACACGACACACAGCGGCTCGTAGGTGGCGTTGAGGACCAGCGCGCCGGAGCCCACCGTGGGTCGTATGTCAGGCATCGTGCTCACCCTCCCGGTCCAGCCGCTCCCACCGCTGGCAGCGCCGGTCGGCCCCCGGGCAGCGGCGGGCCACGACCGACTCCGGCGGGATCACCGTCGTCCGTTGACGCCAATCGTCCCTGATCGGACCCGCGATTGCACGCACTAATCCGGGGTACCCGCGGAACCCTCCGCACGGTGTAGGAAGATGTCCGGTTCGGCACCGTACGATCGCGGGCCGGGGCGGGCGTGGTGGGTCGGCCGTCGGCCGTCCGGCCCCCTGCGGTACGAAGACAGGGTGAGCGTCGTCAGCCTGTCGTCCGTCGTCCTGTCCGCCGCCCCGAGTCCGGCCCCGAGCGGCAGCCCGGGTTCCGGGGGCAGCTCGGGTGCCGACTGTCTGGGCAGCACCTCCTGCGAGTACCTGTACCGGGTGACCGGGTCGGCCTGGTTCGCCGAGGGCAGCTACTGGATCCTGCTCAAGCCGCTGCGGGTGGTGCTGATCCTGCTGCTGGCGTTCGTGGCCCGCTGGGCGCTGCACCGGACGATCAACCGGCTGGTCCGGACCACCACCGACGGCGCGGTGCCCACCCTGCTGCGTCCGCTGCGTGAGCGGGTGCCCACCGCCACGCTCGACCCGACCGAGTTCGTCCCCGAGCGGCGTCGCCAGCGCGCCGAGGCGATCGGCTCGGTGCTGCGCAGCATGGTCACCGCCTTCGTCTTCGGCATCGCGCTGCTGATGATCCTGCGCGAGTTCAGCTTCGACCTGGCCCCGCTGCTGGCCAGCGCCGGCATCGCCGGGGTGGCACTCGGCTTCGGCGCGCAGAGCCTGGTGAAGGACCTGATCGCCGGGCTGTTCATGCTGATCGAGGACCAGTACGGCGTCGGTGACACGGTCGACCTGGGCGAGGCGACCGGGGTGGTCGAGTCGGTGGGGCTGCGGGTCACCACGGTCCGCGACGGTCGCGGGGTGCTCTGGTACATCCGCAACGGCGAGATCATCCGGGTGGGCAACAAGAGCCAGGGCTGGGCACTGGTCGTGATCGACCTGCCGATCGGGTTCGCCGGCACCGAGGAGGCCAACGCGGTGCTGCGGACGGCCGCCGCGTCGGTGGCGGTGGACCCGGAGCTGTCCCCCGACATCGTCGAGCCGCCCGAGGTACTCGGCGTGGAGCAGATGACCGTCGACGGCGCGGTGATCCGTACGGTGGTCAAGACCACGGCGGAGGGGCAGTTCGCGGTCGGCCGGGAGTTGCGCCGCCGGCTCGCCGAGGCGTTGGAGAACTCGGGCATCACCGCGCGGATCGCGGCGGCCCGGCTCTATCCGGGGCTGCCGCCGGTCGGCATGACCACCGGCACCGCCGCCCCGACCACCCCGCCGGCCGCCGGCCCCGCCGCTCCCTCCGGCCCGACGGGTCCGGCCGTCCCGGCTGCCCCGACGGGCACGAACGATCCGACGGCCCCGGGTGCCCCGACGGGCGCCGGCACCCCGGCGGGCACCGGCAGCACGGGTGCCGGGCGGCCCGGGGACAGCTGAAACCGCAGCTCATCATCCGTCCGACCCGGCCCGATGGTCGGGGCTCGCGCGCCGGTCGACCCCTCGGGTATCGTCCGTTCGTTCAGTCGGGGATGCGACGATCAATCCGTTCGCCCTAGTCAGTTGTCAGACGATCGGGCAGAATCCGGTGCACGCGTTCCCGGGAGCGTGATCACGTCATCGCTGATCCGCGAATCTGACGACGGGGCCCCGCCGGGCCATCACAAGTGGCCGGTGCCGGGGCACGATGGAGGCGACGGTGTCCGACGAGCGACCCGCCCCGGACCGGCCGGCCACCTTCCGCGAGGTGTTCGGGCAGGGGGAGTTCCGGGCGGTCTTCGCCGCCAGTGTCCTGTCCTGGGTCGGCGACTACGTCGCCAAGGCCGCCGTCACCGTGCTGGTCTACCAGGAGAGCCGCTCCGTCGCCCTGTCCGCCGCCGCGTTCGCGGTCAGCTACCTGCCGTGGCTGGTCGGCGGTCCGCTGCTCGCCGCGCTCGCCGAGCGGTACCGGCACCGGCGGGTGATGGTGACCTGCGACGTGATCCGGATGCTGCTGACCGTCCTGATCGTGCTGCCCGGCCTGCCGGTCTGGGCGATCCTCGCGTTGCTATTCGCCGCCACCCTGGCCAACCCGCCGAGCCAGGCGGCCCGCTCGGCGTTGCTGCCGGCGATCCTCACCGGGGACCGGCTGGTGCTCGGGCTGTCCCTCAACGCCAGCGCCAGCCAGGCCGCGCAGGTCGTCGGCTACCTGGCCGGCGCGGCGGTCGCCGCGGTCAGCCCGACGGCCGCGCTGCTGCTCAACGCGGCCACCTTCGGGCTGTCCGCGCTGCTCGTCCGGCTCGGCGTGCACGACCGGGAGCCGACGCTGAGCGCGGCGCACCGGACCCACCTGCTGCGGGAGACCGGCGAGGGGTTCCGGATCGTCTTCGGCACGCCCGTCCTGCGGGCGATCAGCCTGCTGGTGTTCAGCGCCATGCTCTTCTCGATCGTCCCGGAGGGACTGGCCGCCGCGTGGGCCGGCGAACGCTCCGGCAACGGCCTGGACTCGGGTGCCGCCCAGGCCGTCATCATGGCGGCCAACCCGGTCGGGTACATCGTCGGCGGACTGCTGGTCGGCCGGCTGGTGTCGCCCGCCGGCCGGCTCACCCTGATGCGACCGCTGGCGGTGCTCGCCCCGCTGGCCCTGGTGCCGGCGCTGCTGAACCCACCCCCGGTGGTGGTCGCCCTGCTCGCGGCGGCCTGCGGTTTCGCGGTCGCCGGCCTGATCCCGACGGCGAACGGCCTGTTCGTCCGGGCCCTGCCCAACGGCTACCGGGCCCGTGCCTTCGGTGTGATGGCCACCGGCATCCAGGTGATCCAGGGCGGCGCGGTGCTGGCCACCGGCCTGCTCGCCGACCGGTTCTCGGTGCCGGTGGTGGTCGGGGTGTGGAGCGCCGCCGGGGTGCTGCTGATGCTGGTCACCGCGCTGCGCTGGCCGGACCGGGCGACCGTCGACGCCGCCGTGAAGG
Organism: Micromonospora sp. S-DT3-3-22; assembly: GCF_015354745.1. Lineage (NCBI taxonomy): Bacteria > Bacillati > Actinomycetota > Actinomycetes > Micromonosporales > Micromonosporaceae > Micromonospora > Micromonospora sp. S-DT3-3-22. The sequence goes on along the minus strand of NZ_JACGMO010000091.1, from coordinate 10,132 downwards.
CCGCCGACCTGGCCAACGCCGGCACCGGGTCACCGGCGGGCGACCGGCCCGAGTCGGCGACGCCCCGGCCCGGGGAGCGGGCCCGCCGGCGGCACGCTGTGACGTGATCGGCCGGTGGGCGGCGGTCGTGGCGTCGCCGTACCTGGCAGGATGGAACGGTGAATTCCGCAGGCGATCCCCGGCCCGTTCCGTCGACGACCTTCTTCGACGCGGTCGGTGGTGAGCCCACCTTCCGGCGGCTGGTCGACCGGTTCTACGCCGGCATCGCCGCCGATCCGCTGCTGCGCCCGATGTACCCGGAGGACGACCTCGGGCCGGCCACCGAGCGGATGACGCTGTTCCTGATGCAGTACTGGGGCGGCCCGAACACCTACTCGGCCCAGCGGGGGCATCCCCGGCTGCGGATGCGGCACGCGACGTTCCGGATCGGCCCGGCCGAGCGGGACGCCTGGCTGCGCCACATGCGCCGGGCGGTGGACGAGTTGGACCTGCCACCGGAGCCCGCCGCCACCCTCTGGGACTACCTGGAGCGGTCGGCCTACTTCATGGTCAACGTGATGGAGGACCCGGCCGTCGGCTGACCCGGCGGCCACGACGGCGCGGGCGGGACGTCGGGCCGGCTCAGAGCAGAGCGCCCTCGTCGTGCAGCCAGTCGACGAAGGTGGTCGCCACGGCCGCGCCGCAGTCGAGCATCTCCACCAGCAGCGCGTCGTGCGCCCCGGCGCCGAGCGGCACCTGCAACTCGGCGTAGATGGGCAACTGGCCGCGCTCGGTCGGGTCGCCGATGTACGCCTTGCAGAACCGGCGGGTGTGGTTCCACTCGTTGACCACCCGGTAGGCCCGGTCGGCCCAGTCCGGCGGGACGGTGGCGTGCGGGCGGGCCCGCATCACCAGGATCTCGTCCTCGGGGCCTTCGAGGGTCACCAGCACCGCGTGCCGTTCCCACATGGCCAGCAGGTTGCCGTCACCGTCGGCCAGGTAACGCACGTCGAGCAGGTCGAGCGCGTCGCACACCCGGGCCAGGGTGACCGGCGCCACGGAGGCCGGCCGGTCGGTCACGACGGGCCGATCGGTGCCGGGGCAGTCCTCCGCCGGCTGCCGGGGCGGCGGTGGCCCCACCCGGATGCTGTCCACCGAGACTCCGCTTCGAGTTTCCGGGTCGCCGCCAGCGGCGGGACCAGGGCGCCATGACCACCACGGCATCGCTCGCGCACCTCACTCCCCAGCGGATCCAATCGCCTACGGTGCGTTGGATCCGAGGATGGACGGTACCCGGACAGCCGGGTTGAGACACCCCCCCAACGGCAGCCCCAGCCCGGAAGAATGAGCCGGGGTCATACTTTCGGCTGATCCCGCGCCGGACGAATTGCGAGATCCGAAACTTTCCGCGACCAGGCGGCTCCGTATGGTCCCACCAGACCGACCCACCGGCCGGCCACCCGGACCTGGACCTCCCCCGCCGCGGTGACCTCGGCCGGGCCCAGGAAACCCATCCGGACCAACCCCTGCACCAGCCGTTGGGTGATCTCCACCGGGTCGGCCGGATCGGCGTCGGGAGTGACGGTCACCGCCACGTGGTCCAGCAGCGCCTCCCGCAGCATCCGCTGCCCCACCGCACGCCCGCGCACCCCCTCGGCGGCGGCGGTGCGCAGGGTGCCCGCTGCGGCCTCGGCGATGCGCCGCAGCTCGGCGGCGGGCAGCACCTCGACCGGGCGGCTCACCACCGGGGGCAGCGGCCACCGCCACCGCTCGTCGCGGCCGGGCGGCAGCGCGGTGTCGGCGTCGGCCAACCGGGCCAGCAGCTCGGCCGCGTCCACGGTGACGTCGGCCGGGGCGCTCCCGGCCACCGTCCGGACCACCAGCACGTCCCACGGTAGCCGGGCCCAGAGGGCGGTACGGCCGACGCCGGGCAGCGGGCGTAGCCGGACCACCGTGGCCGGGTCGAGGCGGACCAGCCGGGCCAGGAAGGCCCCCGCGTCGTCCGCCCCGGCCAACCCGTGCTCCGGCCGGACGGTGGCCCCGCCGTTCACGCCGCCCCGTCGGTCAGGGCCCACGACTCCAGGAAGGCCCGTTCGTCGTCGCTGATCCGCCGGGGCCGCTTCTCCACGAGGTCGAACGGGACCAGCACCGAGCGGGCGGTGCTGGCCAGCACGTCGCCGTCGTACAGCTCGTAGGCGACGGTGAACGAAGCGGCCCGGATGCGCTCCACCCACAGTTCGATCCGGACGGTCGGCGCGGCCTGGGCGGTGGCCCGGCCGAGCGCGTAGTCGACCGGACGCAGGTAGTCGACCTCGTGCCGGCGGATGACGACCCCGTCGGCGAACGAGCCGACCCCCCACGCCTTGCCACCGGCGAACATCAACGCCACCCGCGCCTCCTCGTACAGGGTGAGGAAGCGCGAGTTGTTGACGTGGCCGTACGCGTCCAGGTCGGACCAGCGCAGGGTGCAGTGGTAGACGAAACGGTCCGCCATGCTCAGTCGCGGGTCAGCTTGCGGTAGGTCACCCGGTGCGGCCGGGCCGCCTCCGCCCCGAGCCGGTCGATCTTGTTCTTCTCGTACGCGTCGAAGTTGCCCTCGAACCAGAACCACTTCGCCGGGTTCTCGTCGTCGCCCTCCCAGGCCAGGATGTGGGTGGCGACCCGGTCGAGGAACATCCGGTCGTGGGAGATCACCACGGCGCAGCCGGGGAACTCCAGCAGGGCGTTCTCCAGGCTGGACAGCGTCTCGACGTCGAGGTCGTTGGTCGGCTCGTCGAGCAGGATGACGTTGCCGCCGATCTTGAGGGTCAGCGCCAGGTTGAGCCGGTTGCGCTCGCCACCGGAGAGCACCTTGGTCGGCTTCTGCTGGTCCGGCCCCTTGAAGCCGAACGCCGCGATGTACGCCCGGGACGGCATCTCGACCTTGCCCACCATCAGGTAGTCGAGACCGTCGGAGACGACCTCCCAGACGGTCTTGTCGCCGTGCAGGCCCTCCCGGTTCTGGTCGACGTACGACAGCGACACGGTGGGGCCGACCCGGACCTCGCCGCCGGTCGGCTGCTCCAACCCGACGATGGTCTTGAACAGGGTGGTCTTGCCGACGCCGTTCGGGCCGATGATGCCGACGATGCCGTTGCGCGGCAGCGAGAACGACAGGTCGTCGATGAGCAGCCGGTCGCCGAAGCCCTTGCTGAGGTGGTTGGCCTCGATGACCGTGCTGCCCAGGCGCGGGCCCGGCGGGATCTGGATCTCCTCGAAGTCCAGCTTGCGGGTCTTCTCCGCCTCGGCGGCCATCTCGTCGTAGCGGTCCAGCCGGGCCTTGGACTTGGTCTGCCGGGCCTTGGCGTTGGAGCGGACCCACTCCAGTTCCTCGGTGAGCCGCTTCTTCATCTTGGCGTCGCGGCGCCCCTCGACGGCCAGCCGGGCGGCCTTCTTCTCCAGGTAGGTGGAGTAGTTGCCCTCGTACGGGTACGTCCGGCCGCGGTCCAGCTCCAGGATCCAGTTGGCCACGTTGTCGAGGAAGTACCGGTCGTGGGTGATCGCCATGACGGTGCCGGCGTACTTGGCCAGGTGCTGCTCCAGCCAGGACACGCTCTCCGCGTCGAGGTGGTTGGTGGGCTCGTCGAGCAGCAGCAGGTCGGGCGCCTCCAGCAGCAGCTTGCACAGCGCGACCCGGCGGCGCTCCCCACCGGAGAGCTGGGTGACGTCGGCGTCCGGCGGCGGGCAGCGCAGCGCGTCCATGGCCAGTTCGAGCTTGGAGTCGATGTCCCAGGCGTCGAGGTGGTCCAGCTCCTCCTGGAGCCGGCCCATCTCCTCCATCAGCTCGTCGGAGTAGTCGGTGGCCATCTGTTCGGCGATGGCGTTGAACCGGTCCAGCTTGGCCTTGGTCCCGGCGACCGCCTCCTCGACGTTGCCGAGCACGGTCTTGCTGTCGTTGAGCGGGGGCTCCTGGGCGAGCATCCCGACGGTGTAGCCGGGCATCAGCCGGGCCTCGCCGTTGCTCGGCTTGTCCAGCCCTGCCATGATCTTGAGGAGGCTGGACTTACCGGCGCCGTTCGGGCCGACCACACCGATCTTGGCCCCCGGCAGGAAGTTCAGCGTCACGTTGTCGAGCACGACCTTGTCGCCGTGCGCCTTGCGCGCCTTTTCCAGGACGTAGATGAACTGGGCCACGGTGCGGGGTACCTCCGTCGGTTACTGTCGCGGGCTCGCGGGTGCGTCGGCGCGGGCTCCGACCTCCACCCGCCGCCGGCCGGGGGCCGGCCACGCGCACGCCGTCGTCAATCCTGACAGGTACGGCCGGCCGCGCCCACATCACCCCGCCCGGTCCGGTCCGCGCCGGGTCCGCCACCGCTGAGCTGGCGATGTTGACAAGATCACGGTACGGGTTCAGCGGCCGTGGGACGGGTAGGTAAGTCCGGCACGGGGTCCCAGACGCCGCAGCTACGCTCAGTACGCTCATCGCGGTGGACCCGTCAGCACCCGGAGGTGGCCGATCGTGACCGTCCGTAGCTCCTTTGTCGTTGTGGCCAACCGACTGCCGGTCGACGAGGTGAGCACACCCGAGGGACGACAGTGGCGGCGCAGCCCGGGTGGGCTGGTCACCGCGCTGCACCCCGTCCTCGCCGAGCACCGGGGCACCTGGGTCGGCTGGGCCGGTGGCACCGGCGCCGCCCCGGAGCCGTTCGACCTGGAGGGCATCCGGCTGCACCCGGTGCCGTTGAGCGCCGAGGAGTTGGAACGCTACTACGAGGGCCAGTCCAACGCGACCATCTGGCCGCTCTATCACGACGCCGTCGAGACACCCGCCTACAAGCGCCGCTGGCGGGAGGCGTACCGGCTGGTCAACGCCCGGTTCGCGGAGGCGGCGGCGGACGTCGCGGCCGAGGGCGCGACGGTCTGGGTGCAGGATTACCAGCTCCAGCTGGTCCCGGCGATGCTGCGTGAGCTGCGGCCGGATCTGAAGATCGGCTTCTTCCTGCACATCCCGTTCCCGCCGATCGAGCTGTTCATGCAGATGCCGTTCCGCACCGAGATCCTGCGCGGTCTGCTCGGCAGCGACCTGGTCGGTTTCCAGCAGCGGCTGGCCGCGCAGAACTTCGTCCGGCTGGCCCGGCACCTGCTCGGGCTGCGCTACGAGGGCCAGATGATCCAGGTCGACGGGCGGCAGGTGAAGGCGGGCGCGTTCCCGATCTCCATCGAGACCAAGGAGATGGAGCGGCTGGCCGAGGACCCGGCGATCCAGGCCCGCGCCAAGCAGATCCGCGAGGAGCTGGGCAACCCGAAGACGATCATCCTGGGCGTCGACCGGCTCGACTACACGAAGGGCATCGAACTCCGACTCAAGGCCTTCCGGGAACTCCTTGCTGACGGAAAGTTGACAGTTCCGGACGCGGTTATGGTGCAGGTCGCCACCCCCAGCCGGGAGCGCGTGGAGCACTACCAGGCACTTCGGGTCAAGGTGGAACGCGAGGTTGGTCGGATTAACGGCGAATTCGGCAGGGTCGGCGTGCCGGCGGTGCATTATCTGCATCAGTCGTACAGTCGCAGCGAACTGGCCGCGATGTACGTCGCGGCCGACGTGATGATGGTGACCCCGCTGCGAGACGGAATGAACCTGGTGGCCAAGGAGTACGTCGCATCGCGCGCCGACCAGGGCGGTGCGCTCGTGCTCAGTGAGTTCGCCGGCGCCGCCACCGAGCTGCGCCAGGCGTTCCTGTGCAATCCGCACGACCCCGACGCCGTCAAGGACGCCCTCCTGCGGGCTGTACACGTAGAGAAGCCGGAGGCCCGTCGACGCATGCGGATCATGCAACGTCACCTGCGCACCCACGATGTGGGGCACTGGGCGAAGTCCTTTCTGACCGAGTTGGGCGCACCGGGGACGGAGGCCGAGTGAACGCCCCCACCGCCGAGATCATCACCCCCGCCGCCGGGACGATGGACCCGGAGCTGCTCGCCGCGATCGGACGCATCGCCCGCGTACCGCAGCTCCTGGTCGCCTGCGACTACGACGGCACCCTCGCGCCGATCGTGGAGGACCCGAGCAAGGCCGTGCCGCTGCCCGAGTCGGTCGCCGCCGTCCGGGCGCTGGCCTCGCTGCCGCAGACCACCGTCGCGGTGGTCTCCGGGCGGGCGCTGCGCGACCTGGCCGCGCTGTCCCGGCTGCCCAACGAGATCCACCTCGTCGGCAGCCACGGCTCCGAGTTCGACATCGGCTTCGTCGAGCGGCTCTCCCCCGAACTGGTCGCCGTGCGCACCCGGCTGCGCGACGCGCTGCGCGAGATCGCCCTGGCCCACCCGGGGGTACGGCTGGAACGCAAGCCGGCAAGCGTCGCGGTGCACACCCGCGGGGTCGACCCGCAGGTCGCCGCCGCGGCCGTCGAGGCGGTCCGCAACGGGCCGGCGAAGTGGGACGACGTCACCGTCACCCAGGGCAAGGAGGTCATCGAGCTGTCGGTGGTCGCCACCCACAAGGGCACCGCGGTCGATCAGCTCCGCACCCAGCTCTCGGCCAGCGCGGTGCTGTTCATCGGCGACGACGTCACCGACGAGAACGCCTTCGGCAACCTGCACGGCCCCGACCTGGGCATCAAGATCGGCCCCGGGGACACCCAGGCGCACTACCGGGTGGCCGAGCCGATCGAGGCGGCCCGCGCGCTCGGCCTGCTGCTGGAGACCCGTCGGCACTGGCTCTTCGGCGAGCGGGCGGTGCCGATCGAGCGGCACTCGATGCTGGCCAACGGCCGTACCGTCGCGTTGCTCACCCCCGAGGCCAAGGTGAGCTGGCTCTGCCACCCCAAGCCGGACTCGGCGGCGATCTTCGCCGACCTGGTCGGCGGCAGCCCGGCCGGGCACTTCACGGTCGGGCCGGAGCGGGGCGGCATCCCGCTGGGCCAGCGCTACCGCAACGGCACGATGACCGTGGAGACCCGTTGGTCGGGGCTCACCGTCACCGACTGGCTGGACCTGCCGGCCCGGGAGACCACCCCGGACGGCCCGGCCGTCATCACCGGCGACTCCACCCTGGTCCGGGTGCTCACCGGCTCCGGGCGGGCCCGCGTCGAGTTCGCCCCGCGTCCCGAGTTCGGGCAGGTCGCCACGCAGCTCCAACCGATGGACGACGGCCTGCTGGTGCTCGGCTCCAACGAGCCCGTCGCGCTCTACTCCCCCGGGGTGACCTGGCAGGTCCGCAACGACGGCGGCTACGAGACCGCGCACGCCGTGGTCGACCTCTCCGCCACCGGCGGCCAGGTGGTGCTGGAGCTGCGCTTCGGCACGCACAGCCTGGAGGACCACGCGGTCGGCATCCACGAACGGCAGGCCCGGGCCGAGCAGCCCTGGAAGGACTGGGTGGCCTCGCTGCGGCTGCCCGCCACCGCCCGGGACCTGGTCGCCCGCAGCGCGCTCACCCTGCGCGGCCTCTGCCACGAGGCGACCGGCTCGATCCTGGCGGCGGCGACCACCTCGCTGCCGGAGGAGCTGGGCGGCGTCCGCAACTGGGACTACCGGTACTGCTGGCTGCGGGACGCGGCGATGACCGCCCGGGCCCTGGTCGACCTCGGCTCGATCGAGGAGGCCGAGGCGCTGCTGCGTTGGGTGGACGGCTGCATCGAGCGCACCGGCGGGCACCCCGAGCGGCTGCACCCGCTCTACACCGTGGACGGCTACGAGCTGGGCGCCGAGGCGGTCATCGACACCCTGCCCGGGTACGCCGGCTCCCGGCCGGTCCGGGTCGGCAACCTCGCCAACCACCAGCTCCAACTGGACGTCTTCGGCCCGATCGCCGACCTGATCGCGGCCGTCGCCGACGCCCGGGGTTCGGTCCGCGACGACGAGTGGCGGGTGCTGGACAACATGGTCGAGGCGGTCCGCCGCCGCTGGCACGAACCCGACCACGGCATCTGGGAGGCCCGCCTCCCGCCCCGGCACCACATCTTCTCCAAGGTGATGTGCTGGATGACCGTCGACCGGGCCCTGCACGTGGTGCGCCAGCACGACGGCGAGGACCGGCCGGAGTGGGTGGAGCTGCGCGACCGGATCGGCGCCAACGTGCTGGAGAACGGCTGGCACGAGGAGGTCGAGGCGTACAGCGTCGCGTACGGCGACGAGGACATGGACGCCTCGTCGCTCTGGATCGGGCTGTCCGGCCTGCTCCCGGGCGACGACCCACGCTTCCTCTCCACCGTGCTCAAGATCGAGGCGGATCTGCGCAGCGGCCCGGTCGTCTACCGCTACCACTGGGACGACGGGCTGCCGGGCCGGGAGGGTGGCTTCCACATCTGCACGGCGTGGCTGATCGAGGCGTACCTGCGCACCGGTCGGCGTACCGACGCCGAGGAGCTGTTCGCCCAGATGGTCGACACCGCCGGCCCGACCGGGCTGCTCCCCGAGCAGTACGACCCGCTGGCCGAGCGCGGGCTGGGCAACCACCCGCAGGCGTACAGCCACCTCGGGCTGATCCGCTGCGCCCTGCTGCTGGACAACATGCTCAAGCAGTAGCGACAGCTCGACCCGCCACCTCGGCCCACCCGGCCGAGGTGGCGGCATCCCTCTCAAGACCGCCTCTTGTGGGCCGATGTAGCGGTATCCCTCGTCGTGGATACCGCAACATCGGCCCAGGCGAGTCGATCAAGACGCGGGCGTGGTCAGGGCGTCAGGGCGTCGACCACGTCGCCGATCACCACGATGGCCGGGGGCCGCAGGCCCGCCGCGACCACGTCGGCCGCCACCGCGCCGAGCGTCGACCGCAGGCTGCGCTGCCCACCCGTGGTGCCCTCCTGGATCACCGCGACCGGGGTGGCCGCGTCCCGGCCGTGCCGGGTCAGGGTGTCGGCGATGGCGGCCAGGTTCTTGAGCCCCATCAGCACCACCAGGGTGCCCCGCAGACCGGCGAGGGCCTCCCAGCGCACCAGGGAGACCGGTGAGTCCGGGGCGACGTGCCCGGAGACCACCGTGAACTCGTGCGCCACCGACCGGTGGGTGACCGGGACACCGGCCACCGCCGGCACGGCCACCGCGCTGGTCACCCCGGGCACCACGGTCACCGGCACGCCGGCCGCCGCGCAGGCCAGCAGTTCCTCCCCGCCGCGCCCGAAGACGTACGGGTCGCCGCCCTTGAGCCGGACCACGACCTTCCCGGCGAGCGCCCGGTCGACCAGGATCCGGTTGATCTCCTCCTGAGCCCGGGACGGCCCGTAGGGGATCTTCGCCGCGTCGACCAGTTCGACGTCGGGGCGCAGTTCGTCCAGGAGCAGCCCGGGCACCAGCCGGTCGGCGACCACCACGTCCGCCTCGGTGAGCAGCCGCCACCCCTTGACGGTGATCAGCTCCGGGTCGCCCGGTCCCGCGCCGACCAGGGACACCCGCCCGACCGGCCCACCGGGCGGCACCGCCCCGCCGCCGGACCCGGCCGTCGCCGAAGGCTGCTGGTCCGCGACAGCCCCGGCCGGTGCCGGAGCCTGCGGGCCGCCGACACCCCCGGCCGGTGCCGGGGCGTCCCGGCTCGACCCTGCCGGGCCGACGGCCAGCCCGGTCCGCGCGGTGAGCAGCTCCCGGACGGCGTCCCGGACGGCCATCGCCCGGTGCGGGTCCCCCCCGCCCAGCACGGCCACCGTCACCGTTCCGTGCCGGGTCACCGCCGGGGTCCACGCGGTGGCCGCCGTCCGGTCGTCGGCCCGGACGCAGAAGATCCGCCGTTCGGCGGCGGCGGCGCTGACCGAGGCGGCGGCGTGCGGATCGTCCACCGCGACCTGGACCAGCCACGCCCCGTCGAGGTCGTCGGGGGCGAACCGGCGGGGTCGCCAGTGCAGCCGTCCGGCGTCGACGTGCGCGCGTAACGCGGGGGTGACCTCGGGGCTGACCAGCAGCACGTCGGCCCCGGCGTCCAGCAGGGCGGGTACCCGCCGGCTGGCCACGGCGCCGCCGCCCACCACGACCACCCGCCGCCCGGCGAGCCGCAGGCCGAGGGGGTACGGGTTGGTGCTCACTTCTCGGAGACCCCCGCCGCGTCGAAGGTGGCCACCTCGTGCAGCACCCGGACCGCGCCGGTGACCACCGGCAGGGCCAGCAGCGCGCCGGTGCCCTCGCCGAGGCGCAGGCCGAGGTCGACGAGCGGGTCGAGACCGAGGTGGCGCAGCGCCACGGTGGCGCC
>NZ_JACGMO010000090.1:0-31889 GCF_015354745.1 Micromonospora sp. S-DT3-3-22 | reverse complement strand
CTGGACCGAGTTGGACATCTGGCACTACATCGCCCGGGAGCGGGTGCCGTTGCCGTCGATCTACTACGCGCACGACCGTGAGGTGGTCGAACGCGACGGCATGCTCTACGCCGTCAACGAGTTCTTCACCCCCCGCGCGGGCGAGGAACCCTTCACCGCCCGGGTGCGGTACCGCACCGTCGGCGACGCCTCGTGCACCGCCGCCGTCCGCTCCGACGCGGACACGGTGGAGAAGGTGATCGACGAGGTCGCGTCGACCCGGATCACCGAGCGGGGCGCCACCCGGGGCGACGACCGGGTCAGCGAGGCCGCCATGGAGGACCGCAAGCGGGAGGGCTACTTCTGATGAGCACCGAGATGCTGGCACCGGCCGGTTCCCCCGCCGAGGCCCGACCGATGGACCTGCTGCGGTTCGCCACGGCGGGCAGCGTGGACGACGGGAAGTCGACCCTGATCGGTCGGTTGCTGTACGACACGAAGTCGTTGTTCACCGACCAGTTGGCGGCGGTGGAGGCGGTCAGCGCGGCCCGGGGTGACGAGTACACCAACCTGGCGTTGCTCACCGACGGTCTGCGGGCCGAGCGGGAGCAGGGCATCACCATCGACGTGGCGTACCGCTACTTCGCCACCCCCCGGCGCAAGTTCATCATCGCCGACACCCCCGGGCACACCCAGTACACCCGCAACATGGTCACCGGCGCGTCCACCGCCGACCTCACCCTGGTCCTGGTGGACGCCCGCAAGGGGCTGGTGGAGCAGTCCCGGCGGCACGCGTTCCTGTGTTCGCTGCTGCGGGTGCCGCACCTGGTGCTGTGCGTCAACAAGATGGACCTGGTCGACTTCTCCCAGGAGGTCTTCGAACGGATCGCCGACGAGTTCACCTCCTTCGCGGCCAAGCTCGACGTCCCCGACCTCGCGGTGATCCCGGTGTCGGCGCTCCAGGGCGACAACATCGCCGCCCGGTCGGAGAACATGCCGTGGTACGAGGGCCCGTCGCTGCTGCACCACCTGGAGCACGTGCACATCGCCTCGGACCGCAACCTGGTCGACGTGCGGTTCCCGGTGCAGTACGTGATCCGCCCCCAGTCGACCACGGTCACCGACTACCGGGGTTACGCCGGGCAGGTCGCCTCCGGCGTGCTCAAGCCCGGCGACGAGGTGATGGTCCTGCCGTCCGGGTTCACCAGCCGGATCGCCGCCATCGACACCGCCGACGGCCCGGTCGACGAGGCGTTCCCCCCGATGTCGGTCACCGTCCGCCTCGACGACGAGATCGACGTCTCCCGGGGCGACATGATCTGCCGGCCGAACAACGCCCCGGCTGTCTCGCAGGACATCGAGGCGATGGTCTGCTGGATGGACGAGACCCGCCCGCTGGAGATCGGCGGCCGGTACGTCGTCAAGCACACCACCCGGTCGGCGCGCGCCATCGTCCGCGAGTTGCACTACCGGCTCGACATCAACACCCTGCACCGGGACGAGACCAGCACCGCGCTGGCGCTCAACGAGATCGGCCGGATCAGGCTGCGCACCACCGTGCCGCTGCTGGTGGACGACTACCACCGCAACCGCACCACGGGCGGTTTCGTCATCATCGACGAGACCACCAACCGCACCGTGGGCGCGGGGATGGTCATCCAGCGGGACTGACCCCGCGCTCCGCGTCGGCCGGCCCGGCATCCTCCCCCGCCGGGCCGGCCGAACCCTTCGCACGTCACGCCCGGTCGGCGCTCGGCGGGTCGAACCAGCGGGCGAGCGCGGCGGTCAACCCGTCGGCGTCCGGCCCGTCCGGCGGGGACTGCCAGGCCACGTAGCAGTCCGGGCGCAGCAGCAGCGCGGTCGGCATGGCGTCGCCGGGCGCGTCGGCCGTCGCGCCGCCCGACGTGAACCGTCCGGTGAGCACGTCGACCCGGTCCCGCCACGGCCCGGCCGCCCCGGCGTGGACGCCGGTGGGGTCGAGCAGCAGCGGGCGGGCGGTCCGGGTCAGCTCGGCCAGCCGGACCGGGCCGGTGCCGGTGTGCCACACCAGGTCGGGTGCGAAGCGTCCGACCAGCGGCCCGTCCGCAGCGCCCGTCGGGTAGCGGACGTCCGCGCCGGCCAGCAGGGCGGCGACGTGGGCCGCGTTCTCCGGCCGGTCGAGCAGCTCGCCGAGGAGCACCCGCAGCGCGGTGACCTCGCTGCCGGGGGCGATCAGCGCCGACTGGGCCTGGGTGGACATGGTGACCCGCTGCGCGACCGGTCGGCGTTCCGCCTCGTACGAGTCCAGCAGCCCGTCCGGGGCCCGGCCGTGCACCTGGGCGGCCAGCTTCCAGCCGAGGTTCACCGCGTCCTGGAGGCCGAGGTTGAGTCCGGGCCCGCCGATCGCGGAGTGGACGTGGGCGGCGTCGCCGAGCAGCAGCACCCGCCCGGCGCGGTACCGCTCGGCGAGCCGGGTGTTGCCCCCCACCAGGCGACGCAGCAGGTGCGGCCCGGGGCCGGCCGGCGGGCCGATCGGCACGTCGACCCCGAGCACCCGGGCGACACTGGCCCGCATCTCGGCGAGGGTGGGTGGCCCGTCGACCTGCCTCGCGTCGGGCCACTCGATCGTGCTGAGGCCCGCCGGACGTCCGGTGAAGGGGGCCCACGCGATCAGCCCCCGCTCGGTACGGGTGTGCCGGAACGGCGCGACGGTGCCGTACCCGGGGATCGCGAGGCCGCCGGTCGCCGCGTCGATCAGCTCCGGGGGCAGGCTGACCTGGGCGGTGCGGGAGACGGTGCGGTCGGTGGACACGCCGGGGAAGCCGATCCCGGCCAGCCGGCGCACGACGCTGTGCCCGCCGTCCGCGCCGACCAGGTAGCGGCAGCGCAGGGTGGTGCCGTCGGCGAACGTCACCTGGACGTCGTCCGCGCCGGGGGTCAGGCCGGTCACCTCGTGTCCCCGTCGGACCGGCACGCCCAGTTCGGCGACCCGCTCGGCGAGCACCCGCTCCAGGTGGGCCTGCGGGACCTGGAGCAGGTACAGCGGGTTGTCCGGCACCGCCCGCAGGTCCAGCGGCAGCGCGCCGAAGACGAACCCGGGCGCGGGCTGCGGCGGTGCCGGATCGTCGACGAGGCGGTGGTGCAGGCCACGCCGGTCGAGCAGCCGGACCACCTGACCGACCAGCCCGTTGGCACGCTGCTCGGTGGTGGGGGCGGACAGCCGTTCGCAGACGACGGGCCGGACGCCGGCCAGGGCCAGTTCGGCGGCGAGCAGCAGGCCGTTGGGGCCGGCGCCGACGATGAGGACGTCGATCATCACGGGATCCTTTCGAGGGCATGGTGGACCGCCGCCGGGGCACGGCGGAGCACGGGCAGGACCGGGCACCCCGACGGGGCGTGGGTGGGCGCGGTGGATCGAGCTTCCGCGGTTCGGCGGGATCGGTCGGCGGGGCGTGGGTGCGGTGGGTCGGGTCAGCGGGGGGTGGGGGGCGGCAGGCCGGCGGCGAGCCGGGTCAGCGCGTCGGGGAGCAGGTGTTCCATCGCCACCGGCGGATCGGCGCGCAGGTAGTGCCGGATCGCGGCGTTCACGGCGGCGTTCACGCTGGCCGCCACGAGGTGGGGATAGAGGTCGCGGTCGGGGTCGGTGCCGGTGCGTTCGGCGACGGCCGCGGCCAGGTCGGCCTCGGCGATCGCGCCCGCGCGCAGCATCTCGCCCTGCAACGCCGGCTCGGCCAGCATCACGGCGAGCCCCTCGACCCATTCGGCGTGCGGGCGCGGTGGCGACTCGGTGACCTCGGGGCCGGGGGCGAAGCGGGTCAGCGTCGCCTCGATCAGCGCCGCCCAGAGGGGTTCGTCGGCCGGCCGTCGGCGCAGTTCCTCGGCCACCCGCCGGCTGCGGGCGAGGTGCCGGAAGGCGATCGCCTCGGCCTTGCTGGAGAAGTAGTTGTTGAACGTACGCGGGGACACGCCCACGGCCTGGGCGATGTCCTCCACCAGGACGTTGTCGAAGCCCCGGGCGACGGTCAGCCGGATGGCCGCCCAGCTCAGCGCCGCCCGCGTCTCGGCCTTCTTACGTTCCCGTAGCCCGCTCACCCACCCAGCATAACCGAAAGTGCGTGGCACGCAATATTACGTGCCACGCACTTTTCGCTTCTGCTGCCGCATCGCCCGCTCCGGCGGGGTACCACCCCGGAGGCCGGGTCCACCCGTCCCGAAACCGGGCGGGCCCCGGCCGATCGGCCGGGGCCCGCACTGCGGGGTCGGATCAGGAGAGGTCGAACCGGTCCAGTTCCATGACCTTCGTCCAGGCGGCCACGAAATCGGTCACGAACTTGGTGCCCGCGTCCTGGCTGGCGTAGACCTCGGCGAGGGCGCGCAGCTGGGAGTTGGACCCGAAGACGAGGTCGACCGCGGTGGCGGTCCACTTCACCTCGTCGGTGGCCAGGTCCCGGATCTCGTAGACGTGCTCGTCGGACTCCGACGCCTTCCACCGGGTGCCCGGGGACAGCAGGTTGGCGAAGAAGTCGTTGCTGAGCACGCCGGGCCGGTCGGTCAGCACCCCGTGCGCCGCACCGCCGACGTTGTTGCCGAGGGCCCGCAGGCCGCCGACGAGGACGGTCATCTCCGGCGCGGTCAGGTTGAGCATGTACGCCCGGTCGACGAGCAGCACCTCCGGCTGGGTCTTCTCACCCGGACGCAGGTAGTTGCGGAACCCGTCGGCGCGCGGCTCCAGCACGGCGAACGACTCGACGTCGGTCTGCTCCTGGCTGGCGTCGGTGCGGCCCGGCCGGAACGGCACGGTCACCTCGACACCCGCCGCGCGGGCGGCCTGCTCGACGGCGGCCGAGCCGGCCAGCACGATCAGGTCCGCGAGGGAGATCTTCGCCCCACCGGCGGCGTTGAACTCGCGCTGGATCCCCTCCAGGGTCGCCAGCACCGTCGCGAGCTGCTCGGGCTGGTTGACCTCCCAGCTGCGCTGCGGTTCGAGCCGGATCCGCGCGCCGTTGGCGCCGCCGCGCTTGTCGGTGTGCCGGAAGCTCGCGGCGGAGGCCCAGGCGGTGCTGACCAACTGGGCGGTGGTCAGGCCCGAGTCGAGCACCTTCGCCTTGAGGGCGGCGACGTCGGCGTCGGACACCAGCTCGTGGTCGACGGCCGGCAGCGGGTCCTGCCACAGCTGCGGCTCGGCGACCCACGGCCCGAGGAAGCGGCTGACCGGGCCCATGTCGCGGTGCAGCAGCTTGTACCAGGCCTTGGCGAACGCCAGGGCGAACTCGTCGGGGTGCTCCAGGAAGCGCCGCGAGATCTTCTCGTACGCCGGGTCGACGCGCAGCGACAGGTCGGTGGTGAGCATCGTCGGCTTGTGCTTCTTGGCCGGGTCGTGGGCGTCCGGGATGATCGCCTCGGCGTCCTTGGCGACCCACTGCTTCGCGCCGCCGGGGCTGGTGGTCAGCTCCCACTCGTAGCCGAAGAGGATCTCGAAGAAGCGGTTGCTCCACTGGGTGGGCCGGTCGGTCCAGGTCACCTCCAGACCGCTGGTGATCGTGTCACCGCCCTTGCCGCTGCCGTGGGTGCTCAGCCAGCCCAGGCCCTGCGCCTCCAGCGGGGCGCCCTCGGGCTCGGGGCCGACGTGGTCGTCGGCGATGCCCGCGCCGTGGGTCTTGCCGAAGGTGTGGCCACCGGCGATGAGCGCGACGGTCTCCTCGTCGTTCATCGCCATCCGGCGGAAGGTCTCCCGGATGAAGTGCGCCGCCGCAGCCGGGTCCGCGTTGCCGCGCGGGCCCTCCGGGTTGACGTAGATGAGGCCCATCTCGGTCGCCCCGACCCCGGCCGCCATCTCCTTCTCGGAGGCGTAGCGCTCGTCACCGAGCCAGGTGTCCTCCGGGCCCCAGAAGATCTCCTCGGGCTCCCAGACGTCCTGCCGGCCGAAGCCGAAACCGAAGGTCTTGAAGCCCATCGACTCCAGGGCGACGTTGCCGGCGAGCACCAGCAGGTCGGCCCAGGAGACCTGCTGGCCGTACTTCTGCTTGACCGGCCAGAGCAGCCGGCGGGCCTTGTCCAGGTTGGCGTTGTCCGGCCAGCTGTTCAGCGGCGCGAACCGCTGCCCGCCGTCACCGGCGCCGCCCCGGCCGTCCTCGATCCGGTACGTGCCGGCGGCGTGCCAGCTCATCCGGATCATCAGGCCGCCGTAGTGGCCGAAGTCGGCCGGCCACCAGTCCTGCGAGGTGGTGAGCACCTCGGTGATGTCCCGCTTGAGCGCCTCGACGTCGAGCTTGGCGAACTGCGCGGCGTAGCTGAAGTCCTCCCCCAGCGGGTTGCCCTTGGCCGAGTGGGCGTGCAGGACCGACAGGTCGAGCTGGTTGGGCCACCAGTCCCGGTTGGTACGCGGACGCCCGCCGGTCTTCGGCTTCGGGGAATCGATCGCCGGGTTCTCGCTCTCGCTACCCTGCGCGGTCACCGAGTCGTGCGCGACCGGGCAGCCGGCCGCCGCCTTCTGGTCCACGCCCTGAGCGCTGACGGGGGCGTTGTCCTGGGTGTCGCTCATGTACTTCCTTCCGAACTGGTGGATCACTGGGAGGTGCGGTCGGTCGCACAGTCGGGGCAGGTGCCCCAGTAGACGACCTCCGCCTCGTCGACCACGAACCCGTGGTCGTCGGAGGCGGTGAGACACGGCACGTGACCGACGGCGCAGTCGACGTCGGCGATCACGCCGCAGGAGCGGCAGACGACGTGGTGGTGGTTGTCCCCCACCCGTGCCTCGTAGCGCGCGGTGGACCGGCCCGGCTGGATGCGGCGCACCAGGCCGGCCTCGGTGAGCGCCCGTAGCACGTCGTAGACCGCCTGGTGGGAGACCGTGGGCAGGTCGGCCCGGACCAGCGCGATCACCGTGTCGGTGTCGACGTGCGGGTGGTCCCGCAGCGCGGCGAGCACGGCCAGTCGGGGCCGGGTCACGCGCAGCGAGGCCGCCCGTAACTGTGCCTCGAGGTCGGCCGTCATGCCCCGAACCATAGTCCGCTGTTCTGGAGCAAATCAAGTTTAGGCCCGGCGTGGCGGCACACCTCACTCCCCTGGGTGACGCATCACTCACCCGATGCGACCGGACGAGGCGGCCGGGAACGGCCCGGGTGGGAAACGGAGGGGTGGGCTCAGCGGCGGCGGGGTGGCGCGGTGCTGCCCCGCACCACCAGCGAGGTGCCGAGTTCGTACCGGTCCTGGACCAGCGGCTGGCCGTCGGCCAGGGCCAGCGCCAGACGTGCGGCGGTCGCCCCGATCTCCGCGAACGGCTGCCGCACGGTGGTCAGCGGCGGCGCCAGCCAGGCCGCCTCGTCGACGTCGTCGAAGCCGACGACGCTGAGGTCGTCGGGAATCCGCAGGCCGGCCTCCCGGGCCGCCGCGTAGACCCCCAACGCCTGAAGGTCGTTGCCGCAGACCACGGCGGTGGGCGGCGCGGGCCCGGCGAGCAGCTCGACGCCGAGGCGCAGGCCGTCCTCGAAGGTGAACACGCCGCTGCGTTCGAGGCGCTCGTCGAACGGCACGCCCGCGTAGTCCAGCGCGGCCCGGAAGCCGTCGCGGCGGGCCCGCGCCGACAGGTCCCGGACCGGGCCGGTGAGCACCCCGATCCGCCGGTGGCCGAGGTCGACGAGATGGCGGGTGGCCGACAGCGCCCCGCTCCAGTTGCCCGACCCGACGGCGGGGACGGGGAACAGGTTGCCCACCGGGTCGACGGCGACCAGCGGTATGCCGGCGGCGGCGAAGCTCGCCCCGTCCTCGGCCGTGACCAGGGAGAAAACCGTGATCACGGCGGCCGGCTGGCGCAGCAGCAGCGCCTGCACCCAGGGTTGCCCGGCCCGCAGGCGGTACTGCACGTCGGTGAAGCCGACCGTGTGGTCCCGGGGGCCGGCGACCTCCTGGACCCCGCGCAGGATCGGCATGGCGATCGAGGAGAGCATCTGGTGGAAGACCACCTCGATGCAGGGCGTCACGCTGCCCGGCGGCCGACGGCGGTAGCCGTGGTCGCGCAGCAGCGCCTCGACCCGCTGCCGGGTCTGCTCACCCACCCCCCGACGGCCGTTGAGCACCTTGGAGACCGTCGGCGGGGACACCCCGGCGAGTTCGGCGATCGTGGCGAGGGGCAGGTCGCCGCGCCGGGGCTTACGGGAACGGCGACGTCGACCTTCCTCGATCACGCAGGGAAGTCTACGTGCCCCGGCGTCCCCGTCCGGAGCACCGGCGACGGGCCCCGGCCGCACCGGCTCCCGGTCAGTGCGGTGCCGCCGCCGGGCGGTGGGTGAACCAGTCGAACGCCGCGCTGCCCCCGGTGACGTACATGCCGACGACCCGGCCGGTGAACCCGGCGGCGACCTCGGTGGACAGGTAGCGCCCGTCGAGTTCGGCCAGCACGACGGGGCCGGCCGGGCCCGCCACCTCGAAGGTGACCATGTCGCAGCCGGCCGCGCGTACCCCCCGGGGCGCGGACGGGGCCGCCAGGTCGGCGGCGGAGGTCACGGTCGGCGGGTAGAGGTCGTGGGTGCGGGTGGCGATCGTCAGCACCAGCGGGCCGTCCGGTACGGCGTGGGTGGCGAAGACCTGCCGGAACGGCCCGGCCCGGCCGATCACCCGGACGGTGCCGGCCCCGACCTCCAGGTCGTAGTGGTGCGCCTCGTCGATGCGGACGGTGAGCCCGGCGGTGCCGGTGCCCGGGTCGACCCGGACGCTGGTCCGGCTGTCGTGGTACCGCTGCCGCAGCGCCACGATCGTCGCACCGGCGAGGTCGAGGGTCGCGCCCACGGCGTGCAGGGTGAGCCAGCCCGGCCGGGCGGTCAGCGACCAGCAGTCGTCCGGGCGGCTGCGGGGCGAGATCCACTCGGGCGCGAGGACGGCCGCGTCGAAGTCGTCGTGGAAGGCGTCCGGGCCGGCGG
This sequence comes from Micromonospora sp. S-DT3-3-22, assembly GCF_015354745.1. Lineage (NCBI taxonomy): Bacteria > Bacillati > Actinomycetota > Actinomycetes > Micromonosporales > Micromonosporaceae > Micromonospora > Micromonospora sp. S-DT3-3-22. The sequence goes on along the minus strand of NZ_JACGMO010000090.1, from coordinate 23,016 downwards.
GGGCGGCACCGGCCGGGGCACTGCCGGGGGGCGCGGGGGTGACCTCCCGGACCGGGTCGACGACCGGCCAGCCGTCGACCCAGCGTACCGGGGCGAGGAAGGTCTCCCGGCCGAGGACGTGGTAGGGCGGCCACTGGCCCCGGGCCCGGATGCCGAGCAGGATCAGCCACCAGCTGCCGTCGAGCGCCTGGACCAGGTCGCCGTGCCCGGTGGCCTGCACCGGAAGGTCGGTGCCCCGGTGGGTGAGGATCGGGTTGGCCGGGGCGGGGGTGAACGGGCCACGCGGGCTGCGTGAGCGGGCGACCGAGACGGCGTGGCCGGTGTGCGTGCCGCCCTCGGAGAGCAGCAGGTACCACCAGCCGTCGATCCGGTAGAGGTGCGGGGCCTCGGGGTACTGGCCGCCGGTGCCCGACCACAGCGGAAGCGGGCCCTCCAGCACCTCCCCCGCGTCCGGGTCGATCCGGTAGGCGTCCACGCCGGAGGTGGTCAGCCAGCAGGTGCCGTCGTCGTCCCAGGCCAGCGAGGGGTCGACGTGCGGCAGGTCGAGGTAGACCGGGTCGGACCAGGGGCCGGTGGGTTCCGGCGCGGTGACGATGAGGTGCCGGCCCAGGCTGACGTTGGTGGTGATCAGCCAGAACCGGCCGTCGTGGTGGCGCAGGGTGGGCGCGAAGATGCCCCGGGACGCCTCGGTGTCGGCGGGCAGCGCCAGTTGGCCGGGCCGGTCCAGGATGTTGCCGATCTGCCGCCAGGTGACCAGGTCGCGGCTGTGCAGCAGGGGTACGCCCGGGAAGTACTCGAAGCTGGAGCAGACCAGGTAGTAGTCCGCGCCGACCCGGCAGACGCTCGGGTCGGGGTGGAATCCGGGGACGACCGGGTTGCGGTAGGACGCTCCGGTGGACACCGCGCGTCACCTCCTCGGTGGCATGGGCACGGTGGACGACGCCGGGGCGGGTTGCCACGCCCCGGAAATGTTTGCGATAACATTTCGCAAACCCGGATGCTACGGAAGGCCGCCCGCCGATTCAAGGCCGGCCCCGCCGCCCGGTGCCGCGCGGACGTCCCGCCCCGTCGGCCACGTACCGCCGGAACCGGCCCTGAGCTGGCATCCCACCCGCACGCCCGACCCGGGTGGCGGCCCGCCGGACCATTCCGGACGCCGGCCGGCCACCGCCCGACGCGGTCGACGGACGACGACGCGGGCCACCGGACCGGGCCAGGAACATTCGCGCAACATGGCCGTCATATCTTGACGGGACCCGAGGAATCCACGAGAGTCCATATGTGGCGAGATGGTGCGCCGCCGGGAGCTCGACGCGCCGTCACGGCAGTCATGGATGCCGACGTCAGGGCGCGAGGGGCCGCGCCTGTTAACGCTAACAGCTATGCGTTTGCGCTGCGGGCCGATCGGCACACCGGTCCGGGCCGGGTGGCGGTCGACCGCGCCCCAGCACCGGGTCCACGACGGTCACCCGCGCCGCCCTCCCCCACCCGCACCCGGCTCTGACCCGCACCCCTGGGAGAGAACATGTCTGAAGTGACCCGAAGGAACGTCCTCAAGGCCGGGGCGGTGGGGGCCGGCGCCGCGCTGGTCCCGGTCGCCTGGACCGCCACCGCCCGCGCCGGCTCGGCCGCACCGCCGCAGGTGCTGGCCGCGAACGACCTCGCCCTGTGGTACGACGAAGGGGCCGGCACCGACTGGCTGCGCGCGCTGCCGATCGGCAACGGACGGCTCGGGGCGATGGTGTTCGGCAACGTCGACACCGAACGGCTCCAGCTCAACGAGGACACCGTCTGGGCCGGCGGCCCGTACGACTCGGCCAACACCCGGGGCGCGGCCAACCTGGCCGAGATCCGGCGGCGGGTCTTCGCCGACCAGTGGACCTCGGCGCAGGACCTGATCAACCAGACGATGATGGGCAACCCGGGCGGTCAGCTCGCGTACCAGACGGTGGGCAACCTGCGGCTGGCCTTCGGCTCGGCCAGCGGGGCCAGCCAGTACGTCCGGACCCTCGACCTCACCACCGCCACGGTCACCACGACCTACCTGCTCAACGGCGTGCGGCACCAGCGGGAGGTGTTCGCCAGCGCGGCCGACCAGGTGATCGTGGTCCGGTTGACCGCCGACCGGGCCAACGCGATCACCTTCTCCGCCACCTTCGACAGCCCGCAGCGCACCACCGTGTCGAGCCCGGACGCCGCCACCATCGGGCTGGACGGCATCTCCGGCAGCCAGGAGGGGGTCACCGGCTCGGTCCGGTTCCTGGCCCTGGCCAACGCCGCCGCGACCGGGGGCACGGTCAGCAGCTCCGGCGGCACCCTGCGGGTGTCCGGGGCCACCAGCGTCACCATCCTGATCTCGATCGGCTCCAGCTACGTCAACTACCGCACCGTCAACGGCGACTACCAGGGCATCGCCCGCAGCCGGCTCAACGCCGCCAAGAGCGTGGCCGTCGAGCAGTTGCGCAGCCGGCACCTGGCCGACTACCAGGCGCTGTTCAACCGGGTGAGCATCAACCTGGGTCGTACGGCCGCCGCCGACCAGCCCACCGACGTACGGATCGCGCAGCACGCGAGCAGCAACGACCCGCAGTTCGCCGCGCTGCTGTTCCAGTTCGGGCGGTACCTGCTGATCTCGTCCTCGCGACCGGGCACCCAGCCGGCGAACCTCCAGGGCATCTGGAACGACTCGCTGACGCCGTCGTGGGACTCGAAGTACACCATCAACGCCAACCTGCCGATGAACTACTGGCCGGCCGACACCACCAACCTGTCCGAGTGTTTCCTGCCGGTGTTCGACATGGTCAAGGATCTGACGGTGACCGGGGCCCGGGTCGCCCAGGCGCAGTACGGCGCGGGCGGCTGGGTCACCCACCACAACACCGACGCCTGGCGGGGCGCGTCGGTGGTGGACGGTGCGCTGTGGGGCATGTGGCAGACCGGTGGCGCGTGGCTGGGCACGCTGATCTGGGACCACTACCTGTTCACCGGCGACCTGGGCTTCCTCCAGGCGAACTACCCGGCGCTCAAGGGCGCCGCCCAGTTCTTCCTCGACACGCTTGTCGCCCACCCCTCGCTGGGCTACCTGGTGACGAACCCGTCGAACTCCCCGGAGCTGCCGCACCACTCCAACGCCAGCGTCTGCGCCGGGCCGACGATGGACAACCAGATCCTGCGGGACCTGTTCGACGCCACCGCCCGCGCCAGCGAGACGCTCGGCGTGGACACCACGTTCCGGTCGCAGGTGCGTACCGCCAGGGACCGGCTCCCCCCGACCCGGGTCGGCTCCCGGGGCAACGTGCAGGAGTGGCTAGCCGACTGGGTGGAGACCGAGCGGAACCACCGGCACGTCTCCCACCTGTACGGCCTGCACCCCAGCAACCAGATCACCAAGCGGGGCACCCCGGCGCTGTACGAGGCCGCCCGCAAGACCCTGGAGCTGCGGGGTGACGACGGCACCGGTTGGTCCCTCGCCTGGAAGATCAATTTCTGGGCCCGGCTGGAGGACGGTGCCCGCGCCCACAAGCTGTTCAAGGACCTGGTCCGCACCGACCGGCTCGCGCCGAACATGTTCGACCTGCACCCGCCGTTCCAGATCGACGGCAACTTCGGCGCCACCTCCGGCATCGCCGAGATGCTGTTGCACAGCCACACCGGCGAGCTGAACGTGTTGCCCGCGCTGCCCAGCGCGTGGCCCACCGGGCAGGTCGCCGGCCTGCGCGGGCGCGGCGGCTACACCGTGGGGGTGGCGTGGAGCAGCGGCCAGCCCGACGAGATCGGCATCCGCGCCGACCGCGACGGCACGCTGCGGGTGCGGTCCCGGCTGTTCACCGGCAGCTTCACCCTCACCGACGTAGCCGACGGCAGCGCACCGGCCACCACCCGCCCGGAGACCGACGTCGTCCAGTTCACCGTCCGCGCCGGGCACACCTACCGGGCGGCCCGGCCGGGCGTGACGCCGACCCCGACGCCGACCGTCACGCCCACCGCCACCCCCACGCCGACCCCGACCACCCCGGCGCCGACGACCCCGGTCCCGACCACGCCGGTCCCGACCACCAGCTCGCCCGCCCCCTCGGGGGCCCGGGCGACGTACGCGGTGACGGGCTCCTGGTCGGGTGGCTTCCAGGCCGAGGTCACGGTGACCGCCGGCGCGACCGCGATCCGGGGTTGGACGGTGTCCTGGACGTTCCCCAACGGGCAGACCATCAGTCAGATCTGGGGCGGCTCGCACACCCAGAGCGGCGCGAACGTGACGGTGAAGAACGTCGACTACAACGGGACGCTGGCCGCCGGCGCCTCCACCACGTTCGGCTTCATCGGCACGGTGAACGGCACCAACAACGCGCCGACGAACCTCACCTGCACCACGAGCTGACCGACGCGCGACACGCGTCGCCGCCTCGCCGCGCCCCCGGGCCGGCCGAGGTGGCGGCGCGCGTCGCGCCTCCCTGTCGACACCCACGATCCACCACGGTGGAAGGACGGACGAGAACATGAGACGACCGACGACCCGTAGGCGTCGCCTGCTGACCGCCCTGGCGGCGGGGCTCCTGCTGGTGGCGGGCCCGGCGGTGGTGCTGCGGACCTCCCCGGCGCTGGCCCTGGACAACGGTGTGGCGCGGACGCCGCCGATGGGCTGGAACAGCTGGAACACCTTCGGCTGCAACATCAGCGAGGCGCTGATCCGGCAGATGACCGACGCGATGGTCAGTTCCGGCATGAAGGACGCCGGCTACCAGTACGTCGTCGTCGACGACTGCTGGATGAACCCCAACCGCGACTCCGCCGGCAACCTCCAAGGCGACCCCACCCGCTTCCCCTCCGGCATGAAAGCCCTCGGCGACTACATCCACTCCCGAGGACTCAAGTTCGGCATCTACCAGGCGCCCCTCGACAAGACCTGCGCCCAGTACTTCAACTCCTACCCCGGCGCCACCGGCAGCCAGGGACGCGAAGCGCAGGACGCCCGCCAGTTCGCCGCCTGGGGCGTCGACTACCTCAAATACGACTGGTGCTCACCCACCGGCACCATCGACGACCAGGTGCGTGCCTTCGCCAAGATGCGCGACGGCCTCGCCGCCGCCGGCCGACCCATCGTCCTGAGCATCAACTCCAACAGCATCCACTCCAAGACCGGACCCCAACGCGACTGGGGCGACGTCTCCAACATGTGGCGCACCACCGAAGACATCACCAACACCTGGAACAGCGGCCAGACCAACGGCTACCCCATGGGCATCCAGAACATCCTCGACGTCACCATCCCCCTCGCCGCCCGCGCCAAACCCGGCGCCTTCAACGACATGGACATGATGGAGGTCGGCCGCGGCGGCATGACCGACACCGAGATGCGCTCCCACTTCGCGATGTGGGCCATCATGGCCTCCCCCCTCATCGCCGGCAACGACCTCCGCAACATGAACACCGCAACCCAGACCATCCTCAAGAACGCCAACCTCATCGGCATCAGCCAGGACCCCCTCGCCCTCCAGGCCAGCCAGGTCTCCTTCGACGGCACCCGCCGCGTGCTGGCCAAGCGACTCGCCAACGGCGACGTCGCCGTCGCCCTGTTCAACCAGGGGACGGGCACCACCACCATCAACACCACCGCCGCCGCGATCGGGCTGTCGGGCGGCTCGTTCACGCTGCGTGACGCATGGACCAACACGACCAGCACCACCTCCGGGGCCATCTCGGCCAGCGTGCCGGGCCACGGGACCGTCGTCTACCGGGTCAGCGGCGCGACCAGCACCCCCACCCCGACGCCGACCACCACCCCGCCGACCCCGACGCCCACGTCGACCACCCCGGCCCCGACCACCCCGCCGCCGGCGACCATCTCCTGCCAGGTCAGCTACGCGATCACCAGCCAGTGGCCGGACGGGTTCCAGGCCGAGGTGACGATCCGCAACACCGGCACCACGGCGGTCAACGGCTGGAGCCTGCGCTGGTCGTTCGCCAACGGACAGCAGCTCAACCAGTCGTGGGGGGTCACCTACACCCAGAACGGCGCGCAGGTCACCGCCAGCAGCGCCGGCTGGAACGGCCTGCTCAGCCCCGGTGGCAGCGTGGGCTTCGGGTTCATCTCCAGTTGGTCCGGCAGCAACGCCAAGCCGACCGCGTTCACCCTCAACGGCCAGACCTGCACCGTGGCCTGACCGGCCCCACGGAGACGACAGGACCCCCGGTCATGACCTCGGCCCGGCATCGGGACGCGACATGACCGGGGGTCCCCCGCCACGGCTGGTCGGCTCAGTTGTTCAGGGTGGCCAGCACGGCGGTGGCCATGCCCTGCTCGCCCCGGGCGTTGGGGTGGAAGGGCGCCGCCGCGTTCTCCGGCACCAGGCCCTCCACCCACCGGGTGCCGCTGCTCTTGCAGGTGTCCCGCCCGATCGACGGGGTGTAGACGTCGGCGTAGACCGCGTCGTTCGCCGCGGCGGCGCCGGCCAGCATCGCGTTGAGCGACTTGGCGACCCCCCGCAGGTACGGCACGTCCTGGTAGGCGATCGGGACCAGCGGCCAGCAGCCGTACCCGGAGTCCGGCACGATCGCCGGGTAACCGAGCACCACGATCCGCGCCCCGGGCGCGGCCCGGCGGACCGCCTGGAGCACGGCGGCGACCTTCGGGGCGGTGGCGGTGATCCGGGCCTGCAACTGGTCGGTGCCGCCGGCCGTGTAGAGGTTCTTGCACGGGGAGCCGAGCGGGCTGCTGAAGCTCGCCTGCGCGCAGTCGCTGATGATGCTGGAGAAACCGATGTCGTTGCCGCCGATCTGCACCGTCACCAGGGCGGTGTTCGCGGTTACCGCGTCGAGCTGCGGGGGCAGCGGGCCACCCAGCGAGCCGCTGCCGCCGTAGCGGATGTCGTCCGTGGTGGCCCCGGAGCAGCTCACGTCGACCAACGGCGACGAGCCGGCGGACGCGGCGACCAGGGACGGGTAGTTGCGGTTGGAGCGCAGGCAGTTCAGGTCGACCTGGGTCGGGATCAACGGACCGGACGTGTACGAGTCGCCGAGTGCGACGTAGCGTCCGGTGGGGACGGCGGCGCTGGCGGGTGCGGCGGTGGACAGCACACCGGCGGTGGCGGCGGCGAGCGCGAGCATCCGGGTGGCGGTCCGCAGCAGCGGCCGGCGGGAACGGGGCATGACGCCTCCCAGGGCGGAGCACGGGGGTGGTGCCGCGATCCTGCGCCCTTCGACGCCGGACGTCAATATAGACAGCTCTCACTAAATTGCCCTCGGGTGCACGCCCGGGGCCCGGCGACAGTCGTCGCCCCACCCGTACGGGAGGATCATCCATGGGACCCACGCGTTCCCGGTTCAGACTGGCGGTGTCACTGTGCGCCGCCACCACCGTCGTCGTCACCGCCGCGCTCGCCGGCACCGTCCCCGCCCAGGCGGCGGCCGGGTGCCGGGTCACCTACACGGTGACGAGCCAGTGGCCGGGCGGATTCGGCGCGAGCGTCGACGTCACCAACCTCGGCGATCCGCTCACCGGCTGGCGGCTCACCTGGACCTTCACCGCCGGGCAGGTGGTCAGCCAGTGGTGGAACGGCACGGTGACCCAGTCCGCCGGCCGGGTCACCGTCGGCAACGTCGACTGGAACGGCAGCCTCGGCACCGGGGCGGGCGCCCAGTTCGGCTTCGGCGCGACGTGGAACAACTCATCCAACCCGGTGCCTGTCGACTTCGCCCTCAACGGGGTGCCGTGCACCGGCCGTACCACCGGACCCACCGCGCCACCGACCACCACGCCGCCGCCGACCAGCGCACCACCGACCACGCCGCCACCGACCACGCCGCCGCCCACGACGCCGCCGCCCACCACCCCACCGCCGACCACGCCGCCGCCGGGGACCGGGGCGCTCGACCAGACGACGACGGTGGGACGGGTCAGGGCGGTCGGCAGCAGCGCGCAGTACACCTGGCCCGGCATCTACTTCGAGGGCCGGTTCCGGGGCACCGGGGTCGGGGTCGTCCTCAACGACTCCCAGAACGACTACCTCGTGCAGGTCGACGGCGCGACCGTCGCCACCCTGGTCACGCCGGGCCGGACCACCTACTGGGTCCGCGGCCTGGCCGACCGTGAGCACACCGTACGACTGGTCAAGCGCACCGAGAGCCCGTGGGCCGTCGGCGAGTTCGGTGGGCTCGTCCCCGCCGCCGGTGGGGCGATCCTGACCCGGCCCGCCCCGCGCAGCCGGCAGATCGAGTTCATCGGCGACTCGTGGACCGCCGGCTACGGCAACATGTCGACCACCCGCGACTGTTCCGGCAACGGCGGGGTCACCCGCAACTCCAACGCCGACGTCACCTTCGGCGCCCTCACCGCGCAGAGCCTGAACGCCGACTACCAGCTCGTCGCCTGGTCCGGCCTCGGCATGGTGCGCAACTACAACGGTGGCGGCACCGACAACTTCCGCACCTACTACGAGACCGACCTGCAGGCGCTGTGGAACAGCACGGTGTGGCAGAACCCGGGCACCTGGAAGCCGCAACTGGTGGTGGTCGGGCTGGGCATCAACGACTTCTCCACCGCCCTCAACCCCGGTGAGCGGTGGGCCACCGTCGACCAGCTCGCGGCCGACTTCCGCAGTGCCTACCTGGCCTTCCTCGACAAGCTGCGCAGCCGGTACGGGCCCGACACGTTCATCGTGCTCACCTACCCCGACCTGTCCCCCACCACCGCGCTGGCCAGCTCGGTGCAGCAGATCGTGCAGACCCGCGCCGGCCGGGGCGACACCCGGATCCGTTCGCTCTACTACGACGACAACGCGCTGGGGCTCGACAAGCTCGGTTGCGACTGGCACCCCTCCCGCCGCGACGACCAGCTCCTCGCCGGCGCGCTCACCCGGTTCGTCAACACCCTGCCGTTGACCTGGTGAACCGCTGACGCCGGGCGGGCACACGGCACAGGGGCCGGCGACCCGGAAAGATCCGCGTCGCCGGCCCCTGTGGTCGAGCACCCCGGCGCATCCCCTGGCCGGACCGGCACGGCACGGACCCCCTCCGTGACGCACCGCCGACCGCGCGTTTGTTGACATCATACGTCATACGGATTACGTTCGTAATCATCGATGAATGTGATCGCCTGTCCCGCTCCGGTGGCCGCCACCGGCACGGCCGGGATCACCACCGGGGTCGCCCCGCCCTCGGAGTCGGGCGGGCCGGCCGCGCCCCACCACCACGCTGATGTCGAAGGAGATCCGTTGATGTCGAGACACCGACTCGTGGCCGGCGTCGTCGCGGGAGTGGCGACGCTCGCCCTCGCGCTGGGCGGCGCCGCGATCACCGCCGGGGCCGGCCCGGCCGCCTGGGCCAAGGACGCCGGCCCGCTCGCGGCGACCGCCGGATGCGGCAAGACGCCGACGCTGACCAGCGGCACCCGCACCATCTCCAGCGGCGGTCAGAACCGCACCTTCATCCTGCGGATCCCCGACAACTACGACCGCAACCGCCCCTACCGGCTGATCTTCGCGTTCCACTGGAACGGCGGCACCGCCACCGAGGTCGACTCGGGCGGCACCAGCGGATACCCCTGGTCCTACTACGGCATCCGCGCCCTGGCGAACAACAGCGCGATCTTCGTCGCCCCGCAGGGCATCGGCAACGGCTGGGCCAACACCGGCGACCGGGACCTGACCTTCGTCGACGACATGATGCGGCAGATCGAGTCGGACCTGTGCGTCGAGACCACCCAGCGCTTCGCCATGGGGTTCAGCTACGGCGGCGGGATGAGCTACGCCATCGCCTGCGCCCGCGCCTCGGCCTTCCGCGCGGTCGCCGTCTACTCCGGCGGGCAGCTCAGCGGCTGCAACGGCGGCACCCAGCCGATCGCGTACATCGGCATCCACGGCCTGCGGGACAACGTGCTCCCCATCGCGACCGGACGGTCGCTGCGCGACCGGTTCGTGCGCAACAACGGGTGCACCCCGCAGAACCCCCCGGAGCCGGCGCAGGGCAGCCTGACCCACACCGTCACCTACTACTCGGGCTGCCGGGCGGGCTACCCGGTCGCCTGGGCGCCGTTCGACGGCGGGCACGCCCCCAACGCCGTGGACGGCACCGCCGACGTGTACGCCCCCGGCGAGAAGTCCTGGACCCGGCCCGTGGTGTGGAACTTCTTCACCCAGTTCGACGGCACCACGCCACCCACCACCACCCCGCCCGCGACGCCCACCACGCCCCCGGCGACCCCGACCACGCCGCCGCCCGGCGGTGGCGGATGCACCGCGACCGTGTCGGTCAACCAGTGGAACGGCGGCTTCACGGCCTCCCTGCGGGTGACCGCCGGGTCCGCCGGCACCACCGGCTGGACGGTCGGCACCACCCTGCCCGGCGGCGCGAGCGTCACCAACACCTGGAACGCCACCGCCAGCGGCAGCACCGGGACGGTCCGCTTCACCAACGTCAACTACAACGGTCAGCTCGCCCCCGGTCAGGTCACCGAGTTCGGTTTCCAGGGCAACGGCAGCGGGTCCGGGCTCACCCCCACCTGCACCGCCCGCTGACCCCACCGGCCACGGCCGGGTCGGTCACGTAACCCCGGCGGCACGGCGGGGAACCCGCAGCCGGTGGGCGGGAGCACCCCCCGCCCACCGGCTGCGGCTCGTCCCCCTGGCCGCGACGGCGGGTCGGCCGACGCGCCGCTCGCTGTCACCCGATCCGCCAAATTCGTCGCGGCCGATCGGCGATCCCCCGGTCCGAGCTGACTCCGGCTGCCATGATGGCGGACGTGGGAGCTGCGAAAACGAATACGCCTGCTGTCTCACCGTTGACCGGTGAGCCGATCAAACGTGCCGATGCGGAACGGCTGGCGGGGGTGCTGAAGGCATTCGCCGACCCGGCCCGCCTACGACTGCTCAGCCTCATCCAGTCCGCCCCGCAGGGCGAGGCGTCCGTCACCGACCTCACCGCGCCGCTCGGCCTGTCCCAGCCGACGGTGAGCCACCACCTGCGGATCCTCACCGAGGCCGGGCTGATCGAACGCGAGAAGCGGGGGGTCTGGGCGTACTACCGCACGGTGCCGTCCACCATCGCCGCGATCGCCGACCTGTTGACCCCGCCCCGCAAGCGGGCGACCAAGAAGACCCGCTGACGGCGGCGCTCCCCGCTCACGCCCGGTCGACGCCGGCCGGCGCCGGGGCCGCGGTGCTGTCCGGGACGGTCGGCACCGCCGCCGCGCCGGGGTGGCGGAACGTCGGATAGGTGAGGTAGCCGGTGTCGCCGCCGGCGTACCAGGTCGCCTCGTCGTGCACCGCCATGGGCAGACCCTGACGGAGCCGCTCGACCAGATCGGGGTTGGCGAGATAGGCGCGGCCGAAGCTGATCAGGTCGGCGCCCCAGCCCAGCCAGCGGTCGGCCGCAGCCCGGTCCGTCTGCCGCCGGCCCATCGGGACGACCGGATTCATGACGAGCGTGCCCGGCCACACCGCACGCAGTCCCCGCAGAACCTCATCATCGGCGGTGGCTTCGAGGTGGACGTACACGGGACCGACGGTGGCGAGTTCGGCGAGGAGCGCGGCGTACAACTCGGGGACGTCGGTTTCCTCGGCACCCCAGAAACCGGCCCCGGGGGAGAGACGGATCCCGGTCCGGTGACCGCCCACCGCGTCGACCGTGGCGGCCACGGCCTCGACGGCGAACCGGATCCGGTTGGTCACCGATCCGCCGTAGGCGTCGGTCCGCAGGTTGGCGTTGCTCGACAGGAACTGGGAGATGAGGTAACCGTTCGCGCCGTGCAACTCCACCCCGTCGAAGCCGGCCTCGATGGCGCGGCGCGCCGCCAGCGCGTACGACCGGGCCTGTTCCGGCACCTCGCCGGCGGCGAGCGCCCGGGGCACCGGGGCCGGTTGCGGCCCGGTGGGGGTGAACACCGCACCGACAGCGGGTACGGCGGACGGGCCGACGGGCTGCATGCCGGTCGTCCCGGGGTGCGACACCCGGCCACCGTGCATGAGTTGGGCGAAGATGCGCCCGCCGTTGACGTGCACCGCGTCGGTCACCGGCCGCCAGGAGCGGACCTGCTCGTCGGTGTGCAGGCCGGGCGTTCCCGGGTTGGACTGTCCGACCCGGTTGGGTTGGATGCCCTCGCTCACGATCAGCCCGGCGGTCGCGCGTTGGGCGTAGTACGTCGCCATGGACGGTGTCGCCAGGCCGTCGGGGGTGGCGCGGACCCGGGTCATCGGGGCCATCACCACCCGGTTGGGCAGGACCAGTTCGCCGAGCGGATGCGGGTCGAAGAGGGTGGCCATGTCGCAGCGCCTTCCGTGGGTGATGCGGCGGTCGCGCCCGTGGACCGGGGCGTACCGATACGCTAGAACCTGACACTGACGTCAGAGGCAAGCGTGGCGACGGGAGATCCGGTGCGGATCGGTGAGGTGGCGGCGCAGGCCGGGGTGAGCGTCCGGTCGCTGCGCTACTACGAGGAACAGCGACTGTTGACCAGCACCCGCAGCCCCAGCGGTCAACGGCACTACGGCGCGGAGGTGGTGGAGCGGGTGCGCTTCATCCAGCGGCTGTACACCGCGGGCCTGTCCAGCCGGACCATCGCCGAGCTGCTGCCGTGCGTCGACTCCCCCGGTGAGCAGACCTCCGACGAGGCGTGGGAGCGGATGCTGCGGGAACGGGAACAGATCACCGCGCACATCGAGGAACTCTCCCGGGCCCGCGACTCCCTCGACGACCTCATCGCCGCCAACCGTCGACACCACCCGAAGCCCGCCGTCCGCCGGTGACGTCGTGCAGCCGACGGTCCGGGTGGGCCGGCGGCGGTGCCCGACCCACCCGGACCGTTCGGTGACGCCGCTCAGGCCGCCGGACGCCACGGATCGCCGGGACCCCGGGGACGGTCCCCGCGCAGGGTGATCCGGTGCACGATCCGCCGGGCGGTGCCGTAGTCACGGTTCGCGTAGTGCGCGGTGCTGCGGTTGTCCCACATCACCACGTCACCCGGCCGCCACCGGTGCCGGACCAGGTGCTCCGGCTTGGTGAGGTGGGCGTAGAGCAGGTCCAGGATGGCCCGGCTCTCCGCCTCCGACACACCGACGACGTGTGACGTGAAGCCCGGGTTGACGAAGATGCCGCGCCGGCCGGTCTCCGGGTGGACCCGCACCACCGGATGCTCCACCGGGTCGAGCCGGGTCACCACCTCGTCCTCCCACACACTGCCCCGACCGCCGCGACGGTGCGCCAGGTAGTAGCCGAACTCCCGGTTGCCGTCGTGGACGGCGACCAGCCGGTCCACCATCGCGCGTACGGGTTCGGCGAGCGAGTCGTAGGCGAGCTGGCTGTCCGCCCAGGTGGTGTCACCGCCACTGGGCGGCAGGGTGACCGCCCGCAGGATCGAACCGAGGGGCGGCCGGGCGACGAAGGTGACATCCGTGTGCCAGACGTCGGCGAAACCGTTGTCGGCGCTGTCCAACGCGTACACCTCCGGGTGCGCCTCGTCCACCCCGCCGACGACCGGGTGGGAGGCGGTCAGCTCGCCGAGTCGACGGCCCAGCCGTACCTGGCCGTCGTCGTCGAGCCGCTGGTCCGGGAAGAACAGCACCTTGTACGCCACCAGTGCCGCGCGTACGGCGGCGAGTTCCCCGTCGGTGGCCCGGTCGAGGTCGAGCCCGGCCACCCGGGCGGCGAAGTGCGGTCCGAGCGGCGTCAGGGCCAACTCCACCAGTGTGTCGGTCATCCGTGTCGTCCTCTCATCCGGTTCGGGTCGCGGCGGCCCGTAGGGCGTGACCGATCGTCGTGCGCAGCGCCGCGTACTCCGGTGCGCCCCGTAACTCGTCGGGCCCGACACCGCTGCGTGGGAGGTCGACCGGCAGGTCGAGGGCGATCCGTCCGGGGCGGTCGGTCAGCACGACGACCCGGCTGCCGAGGAACACCGCCTCGTCCACGCTGTGGGTGACGAACACACAGGTCCGGCCGGTCTCGGCGCTGACCTGGCGCAGATCCTCCTGCAACCGTTCCCGGGTCAACGCGTCGAGGGCGGCGAACGGTTCGTCGAGCAGCAGCAACGGGTTCTGCACGGCCAACGCCCGGGCGATGGCGACCCGCTGCTGCTGGCCACCGGACAGCTGCCAGGTCCGGCGGTGGGCGACGTTCGGCAGCCCGACCCGGTCCAGCAGGTCGGCGACCCGGCGGGCCCGCTCGGCCCGGGGCACGCCGGCGTACCGCAGGCCGAGCCCGACGTTGCCACCGACCGTCGCCCACGGCAGGAGCCTCGGCTGCTGGAACACCAGGCCGGCGTTACGGCCGGGCACCGGGGTCGCTCCGGCGGCGGTCACCGTGCCGCTGGTCGGCGCCTCGAAGCCGGCGATCAGGCGCAACAGGGTGGTCTTGCCGCAGCCGGACGCGCCGACCAGGACGAGGAAGGTTCCCGGCGTCACGTGCAGGTCGAGCGGGCCCAGCGCGGTGACCGTCCCGGCCCCCGTCCGGTAGACGTGGGTGACGTCGCGGACGTCGACCGCCGCGTCAGGGCTTGAGGGCATCCGGCAGACCCCTGGTGTAGATGGCCGCGGCGAACACCGACGGCTCGGGTACGGCGTCGATCTTCTTCTGGTCCTTGAGGAACACCGCCGCGGCGTGCAGGTTGTCGGCGAGCGCGCCGACCTTGTCCGCCGTACCCAGCCACTGCGGACCGGACTGGTCGGCCGGCTTCAGGAACACACCCTGGCTCAGCTGTCGTCCGGCGTCGGCGGCGCTCAGGTTCAGCTCCCTGCCGACGGCGGTCGCGGCGGCGGTCGGGTCGGTGGCGATGAGGTCGAGCGCCTGGGCCTCGGCCCTGCGCCAGGCGTCGACCGCGGCGGGGTGGGCATCGGCGAACGCGGTGGAGACCACCCCGAGGTCCAGGGTGGGCTTGCCCGCGGCGGCAAGTTCGCGGCTGGTGACGAGCACCTTCCCGGTCTTCTTCAGCTCGTCCAGGGACGGCAGCCAGGTGTAGGCGGCGTCCAGGTCGCCCCGGCTCCAGGCGGCGAGGATGTCCTGTGGTTCCAGGTCGACCAGGGTGACCTCGGATTCCTTCACCCCGGCCCGGTCGAGCGCGGCGAGGAGGCTGAAGTGCGCGGTCGACGCGAACGGCGTGCCGATCTTCTTGCCGCGCAGCCCGGCGACGGTGGTGACGTTGCCGGCGGTACGGGCCACCAACGCCTCGTTGTCCCCGGCGACGTCGAGCACGAAGGCCACCTTGTACGGCAGGTTCAGCGGAGCGGACAGCCCCCGCGCGACCGGGCTGGAGCCGATCGCGGCGATGTCCACGCTGTTCGCGGCGAAGGCGGTGTTGATGCTCGCACCGGAGTCGAACTTGGTCCAGGTGATGGTGTAGTCGGGAAGCGCCTGCTCCAGCAGCCGCTGGTTCTTGACGATCAGGTCGCCGCTGGGGAACGCCTGGTAGGCGATCCGGATGCTCTTGCGCTGCGGGTCACCGCCGCCGCTGGCGGCGCCGTCACCGCAGGCCGCGAGCGAAACGGTGGTGAGCGCCGCGACGGCGGTGGCGAGGATACGGGTGACAGGTCGATGCACGGGGCGTCCATTCTTGACAGCTGACGGCGGGGTCACCCTTGACCGCGCCAGGGAACGAGCCGGTCCTCGGCGGCGCGCAGCAGCGCGTCGATGAGCAGGCCGGACAGACCGATGGCGAACAGGCCGAGCACCACCACGTCGGTCTGCGAGTAACGCTGGGCGTCGCGGACCATGCCCCCGATGCCCGGTACGCCGTTGATGGTCTCGGCCGCGACGACCGACGAGTACGCGATGCCGACGGCGAGCCGGACCCCGGTGAAGATCTCCGGCAACGCGTGCGGCAGTACCACGTCCCGGGTGACCTGCCATCGGCTGCCGCCCAGGGCGCGGGCCGCCTCGACCAGGGTGACCGGTGCGGCGTGGACCGCCGACGCGGTGGCGACCGCGACCGGGGGCAGCGCGGCTATCGCCAGCAGCCACAGCTTCGGCGTCTCGTCGATGCCGAACCAGATGATGAGCAGGCTGAAGTACGCCAGGGGTGGCAGCGCCCGGACGAAGGTGACCACGGGTTCGGTGGCCACCCGGACCCAGGTGACGGTGCCCATCAGCAGGCCGAGCAGGAGACCGGCCAGCACGCCCACGACCGCACCGACGAGGATCCGGCGCAGGCTCACCCCGAGGTGTTCGATCAGCAGATGGCCGCTGTAGCCCCGGACACCGTCGTGGGTGCCGGAGGTCTGCACGAGGCGGCCCCAGACGGCGCCCGGTGACGGGATGAACGTCGGGTTCTCCACCAGCACGGCGAGGGCCTGCCAGAGCGCGAGCAGAGCCAGCAACGCGACGGCGCGCAGGAGGACGCGCCGCAGCAGGGGGCCCCGCCGGGGTGGGTGGGCGGCACGCCCCGACGGTGGGCTGCCGGCGGTGACGCTCGTGCTCTGGGGGGCCTGGACGGTGGTCACGATCTCTCCCGGTGTCGATGACCTACTTTTCCTACAGCTTTAGTAGGTCATAGACAAGGGCCGGTCCACGGCATGGAACGAATGATCGCGCGACACCGACGGCCGACGCCGTCCGCGAGGGGGCAGGGGCGGCGCTCCGCGAGGGGGCAGGGGCGCGGCGCTCCGCGACGCCCGGCCGGGGCGTTCCCACCGCGCCATATTCATCATATGGGTCGGTCAAGCCGTCCGGATCGTCCCGGATGACGATTTTTGCCACCCCTACCGCGCCTACTCTCGACCGGTCCGGGCCGCGGGGCCCGGCGGAGAACGGGGGGCCCGTGTCCGAGACGACCCGGCAGATCGCCGTCGAACAGCAGGTGGTCGACCAGGTGTACGCCCGCCTGGAGGTCATGCGCGCGCAGGCCCGGCAGCTCGGCGAGGAGGGACGCCGGCGGGCCGACGGCGGGCCGGTCACCGGGCTGGTCGAGCGGGACGCCATGGTGCTGGGCGCCGCCGCCCGGATGTCCGACCTCGACGCCCAGGAGGAGGGCATCGTCTTCGGCCGGCTCGACTACGACGACGAGACGTACCGCATCGGTCGGTTGGGTGTCCGCGACGCCGACCGGGAGCCACTGGTGGTGGACTGGCGGGCCCCCGCCGCCGCACCGTTCTACCGGGCCACCCCCGGCGAACCGCTCGGGGTGACCCGTCGCCGCGTCATCACCTGCACCGGACGTACCGTGGTCGGCCTCGACGACGAGGTGTTGTCGGCCACGCCCGTCGACGGGGTGGTCGGCGAGGGCGCCCTGCTCGCGTCGCTGACCCGGGAACGCGGCGCACACATGCGCGACATCGTCTCGACCATCCAACGCGAGCAGGACGAGGCGATCCGCGCACCGACCCACGGGGTCACCCTGATCACCGGCGGGCCGGGGACCGGCAAGACGCAGGTGGCCCTGCACCGGGCGGCCTACCTGCTCTACCGCGACCGGGGCCGGTACGCCGACGGTCGGGTGCTGGTGGTCGGCCCGTCCACCGTGTTCACCGAGTACATCGGCCGGGTGCTGCCCGGCCTCGGCGAGGACAGCGTCCACCTGCGCGCCGTCGGTGAGCTGTTCGACGGTGTCGTGGCGACCCGGCGGGACCGCGCCGAGGTGGCCCGTACCAAGGGTGACCTGCGGATGGTGCGGGTGCTGACCGACCTGGCCTGGGACACCCCACCGAACGTGCCGAACCGGCTGTGGGGTCTCGACGCCGACGACCTGGCGCGGGCCCGCCGGGAGGTCCGCCGCCGGTGTGAGGCCGCCGGGACCACCCCCAACGCCGCCCGGCCGCAGGCCGCGACGGTGCTCGCGGAACTGCTGCCCGGCCGGGAGGTCCCCGACGCCTTCCTGACCGCCTGGTGGCCGACGCTGACCCCGCAGGACGTCCTCCCCGCCCAGCAGGGCCAGTGGTCGGTGGACGACGTCCCGCTGCTCGACGAGCTGGCCGAGATCCTGGGCCGACCGCCACAGGTCGCCGAGGTCCGGCCCGAGTGGCAGCGCCGGGAACTGGGCTGCGGCATCCGGCTGGCGGAGACCTTCGTGCTGAGCCCGAGCCTCGCCGACGGGTGGCAGCTCTTCGCGCCCGGCCTGTCCACCCCCATGGCGCAGTCCGGGCAGTCGCTGGACAGCGGCCACCGGGGTGCCCAGCGCTGGGCAGCCGCGATCATCCTCCGGGAGGGTCACCAGGTGGTGGGCTGGGTCGACGGCGTCGACCCGTACGGCGAGGAGGGTTACGTTCCGGTGCTGGCCGACCCGCTGCCGGTGGCCGAGGCCGAGGAGCCCGTCGAGGACGCCTACCGGCACGTCATCCTCGACGAGGCGCAGGACCTGTCGCCGATGGAGTGCCGGATGATCGCCCGCCGGGCCGAGTACGCCTCGATGACCATCGTAGGCGATCTCGGTCAGGCGACCCATCCGCTGGCCGCCGGCTCGTGGCCGGAGCTGGTGCGACGGCTCGGCAAGCGGACCACCCGGACGCTGGACCTGCCCACCGGTTACCGGGTGCCCGAGGTCATCGCCGACTTCGCGGCCCGTGCCCTGCCGCCCGGCATCGCGCCGACCCGGTCGTTCCGGCCCGGCGGCAGGTTGGAGATCCGCCGGGTCGACGACCTGGCCGGGGCCGTGGCCGGGGAGACCGGGACCGTCATCGCCCCCGACCATCTGGCCGAAGCCCTGCGCGCGGTCCCGGTCAGCCAGGTAAAGGGCCTGGAGTACGACCGGGTGGTGCTGGTCGAACCCGCCGACATCGTCGCCGCCGAACCCCGGGGCATGAACCGGCTCTACGTCGCCCTGACCCGGGCCGTCGGGGAACTGGTGATCCTGCACAGCAAGCCGCTGCCGGAGCAGCTGACCCGCCGCTGAGCCGCCCGGCGGCACCCACCCCGCCCCGGAACGACCTGACCGGGTCGGCCCCGCTCGTCGGGGCCGACCCGCGACGGGTGTTCAGCCGGCGCGGCGCGGCGGCACGCCGAGCGCGGCGCACGCCTGCTCGTACATCCGCACCACCTCGCGGCGGATCTCGGCCCGCTCGGTGAGCCGGTGGGCGAACGGCAGCCGTACCGGCACCTCGATGTCGTCGAGGGTGACGGCGAAGTCCATCCCGTCGGCGTCCAGCCCGGTCACCCGCGCCCGAGTGGCGTCCGGGCAGCCGCCGAGGGTCCGGCAGATCAGCAGCGAGTCCCCGGCGTGGTCGTCGTTCATGTGCCGGCTGACCGCCGACACGGTGTCGGCGTCGAACGGCTGCCCGGTCACGCCACCGCCTCCGGCAGCACGGGGCCGGCCGGCACGTGCCGGGCCAGGGCCGCGAAGACGGCGGTGTTGTGCCGGTACGCCACCAGCACCTCGTCGAGCAGCGCCGCCTCGTCGGCCGGGCTCAGCGCCAGCGCGTCCAACCGCGCCCGGTACGCCTCCTTGTACGCCTTCGGCCGGTCGATCCGGGCGAAGGTGTAGAAGGCCGCCCCCGACTGCCCGGTCAGCCCGTAGCGTCGGGCCACCGCCCGTCCGATGTGCAGGCCACCGGAGAGGTCGCCCAGGTAGCGGGTGTAGTGGTGGGCGACGAAGCGGACCGGGGAGGTGCCGGCCACGGCCCGGATGCGCTCGGCGTAGGCCACCGTCGCCGGGTTCGGCGCGGTGCGCAGCGCCCAGTCCGGCCCGGCCAGCGCGGTGAGGTCCGCCTCCAGCGCGGGCAGCCGGGTCAACGCGTCGTCGACGAACCCCCCGGCGACCGGGTCCGCCCGCATCGCCTCGGCGGCCGACTCCAACGCCTGGTAGAGGGCGTGGTGCTGGACCACCAGGTCGAGGTATCCGGCGAGGTCCAGTTCACCGGCGACCAGGGCGGTGACGTACTGCTGGCCCTCGGCGGCGGTGTGGGCGCCCTGGGTGGCGGCCCGCAACCGGGCCGAGAACGGCAGGGGTGGGGTGTCCATCTATTCCTCCGTGACGCGGGTGGTGCGGGCCGGGCCCCGACGGCGGGGCACGACCAGCGGCAGGCGGGTGTCCGGGTGCGGCACGACCTCGATGTCGTGCCGGTAGACCTCGCTGAGCAGGGGCGCGGTCAGCACCGTGTCGGGGGGCCCGGCGGCCCGGACCCGCCCGTCGGCGAGCAGGGTGACCCGGTCGGCGTACGCGCCGGCCAGGGCGAGGTCGTGCAGCACCACCACGACGGCGTCCCCGGCGGCGGCGCGGTCCCGGGCGATCCGCATGACCAGTTCCTGGTGGTGCAGGTCGAGGGCGGCGGTCGGTTCGTCGAGCAGCAGCACCCCGGCCCGCTGGGCCAGCACCCGGGCCAGCGCGGCGCGGGCCTGTTCGCCGCCGGACAGCGACGGGAAGGGACGGGCGGCGAACCGGATAACGTCGCAGCGGCGCATGGTCTCGGCGACCACCGCGTCGTCGTGGGCCTCCTCGGGTCGGCCGGCCCAGGGCGCCCGGCCCATCCGGACCACCTCGACCACGGCGAACGGGAAGCTCAGGACGCTGCGCTGGGTCAGCACCGCGCGGCGCATCGCCAGCTCCACCGCCGACCACTCGGCCAGCGGCCGGCCGTCGACCTCGACGGTGCCGGCGGCGAGCGGCAGGTCACCGCTGACGGCGGCCAGCAGGGTGGACTTGCCGGCCCCGTTCGGTCCGACCAGGGCGTGCAGTTCACCGGCGCGGATGGCGAGGTCGACCCGGTCGAGCACCGGTCGACCGGCCCGCTCGACCCGTATCCCGGTGGCCCGGACCCGGGTGGAGCCCGGCGTCGTGTCGGCCGGCACCCGGGGCGTCGACCGGCGGCCGAGCAGCCGCAGCGGCCCCCGACGCCGGCGTTCCCGTACGCTCACCACGCCCTCCCACCGCGCGTGCCCGCCGGCTGCCCGCTCATGCCCAGCCTCCCGCGCGGTCGCGGGTGCGGCGCAGCAGCCAGAAGAAGGCGGGTCCACCGACGAGGGCGGAGAGCACCCCCAACGGTAGTTCCTGATAGTCCACGAGGGTACGGGCGGCGAGATCGGCGGCGACGACCACGATCGCGCCGCCGAGCGCGCTGGCCGGCAGCAGCAGCCGGTGCCCGGGGCCGGCGACCATCCGCACCAGGTGGGGCACGACCAGGCCGACGAAGCTGATGATGCCGGTGAAGGCGACCGCCGCCGCGCCGAGCAGCGCGGTGACCACGATCATCCGGACCCGCAGCCGTTCCACGTCGACCCCGAGGTGCCGGGCGGACTTCTCGCCCAGGGCCAGCAGGTCCAGCCGGCGGGCGTCGGCGAGGGTGGCGAGCAGCCCCACCGCGAGGCAGGGCGAGGCCAGCGCGACCGCCGACCAGTTGGCCTGGGCCAGGCTGCCCAGGTTCCAGAAGGCGATGGCCTGCACGCCCGACTCGTCGGCGACGAACATCAGCAGCCCGATGGCGGCCCCGGCGACGGCGTTGACCGCGACGCCGGTGAGGACCAGGGTGACCACCTCGGTCCGGCCGCCGGAGCGGGCCAGCAGGTAGACCAGCCAGGTGGTGGCGAGGCCACCGGCGAACGCGGCGGCGGGCACCGTCCAGCCGCCGAGCACGGTGACGCCGGTGACGATGGCCAGCGCCGCGCCGACCGCCGCGCCGGCCGAGACGCCGATGACGCCCGGTTCGGCCAGCGGGTTGCCGAACACCCCCTGCATGACCGCACCGGCGCAGCCGAGCGCCGCGCCGACGACGGCGGCGAGTGCGACCCGGGGGAAGCGGACCAGCCACAGTGCGCTCTCGCCGTGCACGGCGGCGGGCCGGGGGCCCAGGTCCAGGCCGAGGCGGTGCAGCACCGAGCCGAGCACCTCCGCCGGGGCGACGGCCACCTGCCCCCGGCCGGCGGCGACGAGGGCGACCAGGAGCAGGCCGGCGGTGAGTCCGGTGAGCAGGAGCGGTCCGCGCCGGACCCGACGGCGGCGGTCCGGGCCGGTTCCGGTGTCGCCGGTGGCCGGTCGGGTGCCGGTGACGGTCATCGCGGGCCCCGGCAGTGCAGCGCGTCGGCCAGCGCCCGGACCACCTGCCCGGAGCGGGTGCCGAAGGTGAGCAGGACACCGTCGTCCATGTCGACGACGCGGCGGGCGGCGCCGGCCGGGGTCTGTCCCACCCCGGGGAGCCTGAGCAGGCCGTCGACGCCGCCGACGGACTCCAGTCCCCCGCTCATCACCAGGATCACGTCGGGGGCGGCGTTGATCAGGCCCTCGCTGGTCAGGGGGCGGAACTTCGCCAGGCCGATCGCGCTGCCGGCGTCCACTCCCCCGGCGGCCTCGATCATCGCGTCGCTGCCGGCGCCCCGCCCGCCGATCAGGTAGACCCCGGCGGTGCCGCGCAGGTAGAGGAAGGCGACCCGGGGGGCGGCGTCGGCGGGCGCACCGGCGCGGGCGGCGGCGATGTCGGCCTCGATCCGGTCGACGAGCCGGTCGCCGGCCGCGCCGACGCCGAGCGCCGCCGCGATGGCCCGCACGTGGCCGGGGACGGCGTCGAGGGTCTGTTCGGCGGCGACGAGGACCACCGGGATGCCGGCGGCGCGCAGTTGCCGCAGCGTCTCGGGTGGACCGATGCTGTCGTCGGCGAGGATCACGGTGGGGGCCAGGGCGAGCACCGCCTCGGCGGACAGGTCGTGCCCGGCCGGGGTGACCACCGGCAGGTGCGCGGCGGCCGGGAAGGTGGTGGAGGTGTCCCGGCCGACGACGTTGCCGCCGAGCCCGAGGCTGAACACGATCTCGGCGATCGACCCGTAGAGGTTGACCGGCAGGATGCGGGTGGCGTCGCTGACGGTGGTGACGACCCCGTCGGTGGAGGTGACGGTGACGGGCAGGCCGGGGGCCGGGGGCGGGGTCAGCGGGGTGACGTCGGTGTCGGCCACGGCGGCGGTGACCGGGCCGCAGGAGGCCGGTGTGCCGGGCCGGGCCTCGACGGCCGGGTCGGTGCAGCCGACCAGCGCCCCGGCGAGCAGCACCAGGACGAGCGGCAGCGCGCGCCGGGTCACGACGCGGCCCGGCGTCGACGACGTCGGCGCAGGCCGGCGAGCAGGGCCATCCCGAGCAGGGGTACGACCAGCGCGACGAGCCACCAGCGGCCGGTGTCGGAGGCGGCGCTG
>NZ_JACGMO010000008.1:0-92972 GCF_015354745.1 Micromonospora sp. S-DT3-3-22 | reverse complement strand
CACCTCCAGGCGATCATCAAACACCGACTCAAGAGCATCCAGTACCGCACCGACCTACTCGACAGCTTCCTCGCCCACACCGGCCTGACCCTCGAACCCGACACAACCTGACCATTCAAGATCTGTAGCGGGAGGTGACGACGATGACCGATCAGACACACAGCACGATAACGCTGCTGGTGAACGACGTGACTCACCGACTGTCGGTGGACAACCGTCGGACGCTGCTCGACGTGTTACGGGACGACCTGGACGTCACCGGGCCGAAGAAGGGGTGCGACCACGGGCAGTGCGGTGCCTGCACGGTGCTGCGTGACGGCCGGCGGGTGGTCTCCTGTCTGATCCTCGCCGTCGCCGTCGCCGCCGACGCTGCCGCGATCACCACCGTCGAGGGGCTGGCCGTCGGGGGCAGGCTGCAGCCGATCCAGGAGGCGTTCATGCGCTGGGACGGCTTCCAGTGTGGCTTCTGCACTCCGGGGCAGATCTGCTCGGCGGTCGGGATGCTCGCCGAGCACGCGGCCGGCTGGCCCAGCGCCGTCACCGTCGACGACTCACCGGACGGCGCGCCGGAACTGGACGAGGCCGAGGTACGCGAGCGGATGAGCGGCAACCTGTGTCGCTGCGGGGCGTACCCGTCGATCGTGCGCGCGGTGATTGAGACCGCCGCCCGGCCGGGGGTGGCGGGGTGAAGGAGTTCGCCTATCAGCACGCCACACAGGTCCACGAGGCGCTCACGGCGGTCGCCGGGAATGCCGGTGCCCGGTATCTGGGCGGCGGCACCAACCTCGTCGACCTGATGAAGTGCGGGGTCGAGGAGCCGACCCGGCTGGTGGACGTACGGCGGCTTCCCCTCGACGGTGTCCAGGACGCACCGGACGGCGGGCTGGTCATCGGTGCGACCACCACGAACAGCGACGCGGCCGCCCACCCCGAGGTGCGCCGCCGGTTCCCGGCGCTGGCCCAGGCGGTGTTGGCGGGCGCGTCCGGCCAACTGCGGAACATGGCCACGGTGGGCGGCAACCTGTTGCAGCGGACCCGTTGCGGCTACTTCACCGACCTCTCCTCACCCTGCAACAAGCGGATCCCCGGCAGTGGGTGTGCCGCCATCGCCGGGGTGCACCACAACCACGCGATCCTCGGCCACACCGCGCACTGTGTGGCCACCCACCCCTCGGACCTGGCGGTGGCGCTCTGCGCCTTCGACGCGGTCGTGCGCTACGAGACGCTCGACGGCACCGGTGAGATCCCGTTGGCGCAGTTCTACCTGCCGGTCGACGACCGTCCGGACCGGGAGACCGCGCTGCCACCCGGCGCGCTGATCACCGCCGTCGCCCTGCCCGGGGCCGCGCGGAGCCCCCGGTCGCGCTACCGCAAGGTCCGCGAGCGCGCGTCGTACGCCTTCGCGACGGTTTCCGTCGCCGCCGCGCTCGACGTCCGCGACGGCGTGGTACGCGACGTGCGCATCGCCCTCGGCGGCGTGGCGTCGCATCCCTGGCGGGCCCGCTCCGCCGAGGCCGTGCTCCGCGACGCCCGGCCCACCGCCGAGTTGTTCCGCGCCGCCGCCGAGGCGGAACTGAGCGCCGCGAAGCCCCTGCGCGACAACGGATACAAGGTGGCCCTGGCGCGGAACCTCGTCGAGGCCGTGCTCGGTGGGCTCGCCGGAACGGAGAGGACCCGATGAGCGCAGACCTCAATCCCGGTGCCGTCGGTGCCCCGCGCCCCCGGATCGAGGGCCCGCTCAAGGTCACCGGTGCCGCCCGCTACGCCGCGGACGTGCCGGTGCCGGATCTGGCCCACGGCTGGATGGTGACCGCCCCCATCTCCCGGGGCCGGATCCGCGACATCGACGCCTCGACCGCGCTCGGCATGCCGGGTGTGCTGGGGGTGCTCGACCACCGCAACGCGCCCCGGCTCAACCCTCGGGCCGGCAACTACTTCGGCCCGGACGGCAGCATGCAACTGCTCCAGGACGACGTGATCCCGTACGCCGGCCGGCCGGTCGCGCTGGCGGTGGCGGAAACGCCCGAGCAGGCCAGGGCGGCGGCGGCAGCGCTGCGGGTGACCTATGACGTCGAGCCGCACGACCTGGACTTCAGCCTGGAGCACCCGGCGGCCCGGCCGGCATCGACCGCTTTCGGCCCGGAGGCGGACACCGGTGACGTGGAGGCGGAGCTGTCGACGTCGGCGGTCGTGGTCGACGAGCGGTACCGCACCCCGGAGGAGAGCCACAGCGCACTGGAGCCGCATGCCGCGACCGTGTGGTGGGACGGGGGCCACGTGTACGCCGTGGACTCCAACCAGGGCGCGTTCAGCGTGTCCGAGGTGCTGGCCACGTTGTGGTCCATCGACCGGGAACGGGTGCACATCCGCGCCGAGCATGTCGGGGGCGGCTTCGGCGGCAAGGGCGCCTGCGGCCCGCAGGTGATCCTCGGGTCGATGGCCAGCGAACGGTTCGGACGCCCGGTGCGGGTCGTCATGACCCGGGTGCAGGTATTCGAGGCGACCGCGTCGCGGCCCCCGACGGACCAGTTGGTGCGCATCGGTGCCGACGCGGACGGCCGCCTGCGCGCCATCCACCACCGACCGGCGTACGCCCTCTCGCCGCTCGCCGAGTACATCGAGTGGTGCACCGAGCAGGCCAAGATCCTGTACGCCGCGCCGGCGATCCGTACGCAGCTCACCGCCGTGCCCCTCGACATCCTGCCGCCGGCCTCGATGCGTGGGCCGGGCGCGACGCCCGGCTCGTTCGCCCTGGAGTCGGCGATCGACGAGGTGGCGGAGCGGCTGGACATCGACCCGCTGGAGTTGCGCCTGCGAAACCAGCCCCCGGTCGGGCCCGTGTCGGGGTTGCCCTTCAGCAGCCGCCGCCTGGTTTCCTGCCTGCGGGAGGGCGCGCGCCGGTTCGGCTGGGCGGCGCGCGACCGGCGTCCGCGTACCCGGAGCGAGGGCCCGCTGCTGATCGGCACCGGCATGGCCACCACCTCGTTCAGCGCCGGGGTGTTCCCGTCGACGGCCTCGATCACGGCCGAGGCGGACGGGACGTTCACGGTGTCGGTCGGCGCGAGTGACATCGGTACGGGTGCCCGTACCGCGCTGACGGCGGTCGCGGCCGACGCGCTCGGGGCCGGCGCGGAGCGGGTCCGCATCCGGATCGGCGACAGCGACCTCGGCATGGCGTGGGGCGCGGGCGGCTCCCGTGGTACGACGTCCTGGTCCTTCGCCATCACCGAGGCCGCCAGGAAACTGCGGGAGAACCTGGGCGACCCGGCCCGGCCGGTGACCGCGACGGTGGACACCACCACGATGATCGACTACCAGCCCGGCCGGGAACGGCAGACCTACAGCGCCGTCTTCGCGGAGGTGGCCGTCGACCCCGCGACCGGCGAGGTACGGGTGCGCCGCCTGCTCGGCATGTTCGCCGTGGGCCGGGTGATCAACCCGCTGCTCGCCCGTAGCCAGGTGATCGGTGGAATGATCATGGGGCTGTCCATGGCCCTGCACGAGGAGAACGTGCGCGACCCGCGTACCGGCAGGCAGACCAACGGCGACTTCGCCGGCTACCACTTCGCCGCCCACGCCGACGTGCCCGACGTCGAGGCTGACTTCGTGCCCGACTACGAGCCGCAGGACCCGTCGGGCTTCAACGGGCTCGGCGAGATCGGCACGGCCGGCACCGCGGCGGCGATCGCCAACGCCGTATGGCACGCCACGGGCACCCGCCAGCGGATCCTCCCGATCCGCCTCGACCGGGTGCTGGAGCCCGCCGACCCGGGCACACCCGATGCTGCGTGAGGTCTGGTCGTTCGTCGACGCCCACCGCCGGGCCGGACGCCCCGTCGCCCTCGCCCGGCTGGTGGCCCGCGACGGCCCGGGAGCACGGCCGCTCGGATCGACGATGGCCGTCGCGGCGGACGGCACGTGGCGCGGCTCGGTGTCCGGAGGCTGCGTCGAGGCCGTCATCGTGGAGGCCGCCCGCGCCGTCCTCGCCGGAGCGGCGGCGCACGTGCTGCCCGTGACACCGGGGGAGTTCCTGCTGCCGTGGGAGGAAGCGCCCGCCTGCTCCGCCACCATGCAGGTGCTGGTGCTGCCCGCACCACCGCCGCCGGTGCACGACGCGATCACCGTGGCGTTGCGGTGGGACAGACCCGTCGCGGTGGGCGTCGGACTACAGCCGCCGTACCAGTGGTCGGTGGCCCCGAGCAGGGACCAGCTCCCCGACGGCCACCCGACGTACGTCGAGGAGCTTCCGCGCCGACGGCAACTGGTGCTCACCGGAGCGACCGACCTGGCCGGGGTGGTGGCCACCCTGGCGGAGTCACTGGACCTGGCGGTGTCCGTCATCGACCCGCGCCCCCTCCACGTCGGGTCCGGGGCGCTGCCGGCCAGCGTCCGGCTGGTGCGCGCCTGGCCGGGCGAGTGGCTGACCCGCCACCCGCCCGGACCCGGCGACGCCGTGGTCATGTTGAGCCACGACCCCCGTATCGACGACCAGGCCATCCGCGCGGCACTGGCCGGCGGCGCGGGACACGTGGCGGCACTCGGCAGCCGGGCCACCCACACCCAGCGCCTACGACGCCTCGCCGGCACACCCGGCCTGGACCGGCTCGCCGGTCCCGCCGGGCTGGACCTGGGCGGCGCGTCGCTGGCCGAGGCGGCCCTGTCCATCCTCGCCGAGGTGGTCGCGGCGGGAAACGGCCGGGCCGGGGGCCGGCTGCGGGACTCCCGGCTTTCCATCGGCGTCCACGCGACGACGACGGCCCATGGTTGACGTCCGACCGCCGGTCGGCCGTGCGTCGGCAGGCCGGACAACCCCTTCCCACGACCTCATCCGCCCCAACGGGCGGACGGACGTGCCATGGGCGGGGACGAACCCTGACAGCGCGGCGAACCCCGTCGCCGGACTGGTCCTGGCCGCCGGGGCGGGGCGCCGCTACGGAGGGCCCAAGGCGCCGGTGTTCCTCGCGCAGGCGCTCCGCGCGCTCCGGGACGGCGGGTGCGAGCCGCTCATCGCGGTCCTCGGCGCCGGAGCCCGCCAGGCCCGGTCGGCCGTCGACCTGACCGGCGTCCACGTCGTCGACAATCCGCTCTGGGCCGAGGGTATGGCCTCGTCGTTACGGCTCGGCCTGAACACGGTCGCCGGCCTGCCCAGGATCTCCGCCGTGTGCGTGCACCTGGTGGACATGCCCGGGGTCACCGCAGCGGCGGTGGCCCGGCTGCGGGCCCACACACACCCGGGCTGCCTGGCCCGCGCCTGCTACGACGGCGAGCCGGGCCATCCTGTCCTGCTGGGCCGCGACCACTGGGTGGCGGCAGCCGCGACCGCGCGGGGCGACCAGGGCGCGC
Source organism: Micromonospora sp. S-DT3-3-22 (assembly GCF_015354745.1). Lineage (NCBI taxonomy): Bacteria > Bacillati > Actinomycetota > Actinomycetes > Micromonosporales > Micromonosporaceae > Micromonospora > Micromonospora sp. S-DT3-3-22. The sequence goes on along the minus strand of NZ_JACGMO010000008.1, from coordinate 87,629 downwards.
GGGCGTACCTGCGCATGCGGGCCGACCAGGTGAGCGTCGTCGAGTGTGCCGACGTGGCCGCCGGCTACGACATCGACGAACAGTAACGACGGCTCCCCTCACGTCCGGGCTCGGCATCAGCTGCACCTACGGCACTTGGCCCTTCCTCGCCCAGCGCGGGTAGGTGTCGTGCAGCGCCTCGGCGACCACGGACCGTCCGTGTTCGGACCAGTTAAGTCAGCGTGGGGCGTGGTGTCAGCGTTGCCGTTGGTCCGTTTCTCCAGGCCGCTCGCCGAACCCGCCGTGCGCGTCTCCGCGCAACGGGCTTTCCACGGTTGCTGTCGTCAGGCGTTGTCGGGTGTGGGTCAGGGGTTGGGGATCGTGCGTTGCCGGTAGCAGGTCACTGGGATGGCCGTGATCGGCTGGTGCATGGCCCCGTCCGCGGTGATGGGCAGCCACCTGCCGGTCGGTGTGGTGAACTGTTTGCGGACGGCCTTCCAGTTCCAGCGGTGTCTGGGTGCCCCCCCGGGTGCTCGGACGTCGGGAAACTGGCATGGACCCCCTCGGACCGGCGCGGAAGTTGGGCCCCCGCCCCGGTCGGGAAAGTAGTGCTGCGCGGCTCGTGGCCCGGCAGGGGGCATGGAACTGTGGTTGTCCGGCCGGACTCACCAGGATCCGGGACTAGACAATTGGACCAGCTTTGCTGGAGTGCGATATGGATGACTTCTCCTACGGGGCCGCCGACTGCGGATCGGAAGGTTAGGGTTCGAGTCCCTTCGGGCGCACAAGATCATGAGGGGTCTGACCCGCCGAAATGGCGGTCAGGCCCCTTCGCTTCTTGTCCCCTGTGGTCGGTTGGGTGCCCGGTAAGTGCTCTTGTGACAAGCATCGCTCACGTCCGGACCTCACCACGATCACCGCGCTCGAAGTCACCGGCGACAACGTTCTGATCCCGCAGTGGCCGGTCCCACCACGCACTGGGGTGGGTGCGAATCCTCCCGCACCACCCTACGGACTGACGTCGTAGCGGCGACGCCGCGTGTGGCGGCGTAGATGAAGACGGGCTGGGCGGTCAGGACAACCCATCGGGATCTGGCTCTGCTGGCTGGCCGTGTCGCGGCGGCAACGCTCATTCGTCGTGAGGCGGTGCTTCGTGGGTGTTCGGACATCAACGTATCGACCCGGGAACCTGGGGACCACTCCGGAATTCGGGTCGCAAGTGGTGTTGGCCAGGCACAGCAGCGCGGCTCTCGGCATCCGTGCTTGGCCGGGACCCGCCGATGTCAGGCTAGTGCGATGAGCTTTCGTGATCTTGACTCAGGCTACTCAGGTCCCATGGCGTACGGAGAAGATGTCGTGAGGACCGTGAATGGCTTCTACGAACTTGTCGACTACGACGGGGCGCCGGATGCCCTTCCCGACGCGACTGCGGGAAACGGGATGGTGGCGCTGGGGTCAAGCGGTGCGATGATCCTGGCGGGAACCTTCCATGGACCAGTCCACGTTCGACTTGAGATCCACGATGCGTCACCGCCCGTGCGGAGCGGCGGATGGGACGGCGTGGTGGAGGTCAGTCAGCACACGCCGAGCGGAATGGTATCGGTAAGCTCTCCCTCCGCTGACCCGCCCCCGGGACTGCCCACCTTTACCGGCCTTCCTGACTCGTGGTATCGAATCAGGGTCCATGTCGCGGGCCAACAAGAAGTCAGGGCTCTGCCGTTCGGTCCGGATCAACCTGTTGAGAGGCATCTCATTCAGGTATGGCCCGCCGCAGGGCAGGAAGTTGAGGTCGTTCATCTGCCGCTTCGCCGGTGATGCCCGACTGCAGGTCGGCGTTCCGGTGCCTGGTGCGTGATGCCCGCCGGCCGGACACGAAATGAACACCTGCCAGCCCTGCGGCGTCGAGCCGTGTCGAAGGTTGGCGTCGAGGATGTTCGACATACGTCGACCAGCCCCGCAAACACCGGCACCCTGGAGGCCACCCCGTAGGTGGGGTCACCGTGGGGAACTGGAGTCTGTTCCCGTTCACCGATCCCGACCATACGGAAGCCGAGTGGGCTCGGGCGGGTGGACGGTGTAGTGGTCAAGGTATTTATGATCCTCGGGTGTTCGGACTCTTTCGGAAGCCACCCAGGCCAGATACCGACTTCGGTCAGGCCGATCTGGAGTTGCGACGCGTGCGTGACCGGGCGCTCGATGGCGACTGGGCGGCAGCCGGGCGTCTGATCGACGCCACTGGTCGGGACTGGGAACTACGCGGTCGTCGGCTCGCGGTGTTGGGCATCGCTGCCGGACAGTCCCCGCACTGGCTGGACGCGTGGGAAGCCGCTGTGCCGGACGACCCGACGGTCGCCGTCCTGCGGGCTGACGCCCTGATGGACCAGGCTGGTGAGGCCAGGGGCGGCGCGTCCGCGCGCAACACCAGCCGTGAGCAGTTCCAGGAGTTCGACCGGCTTTCCACCCTCGCGGCCCGGGCCAGCCAACGCGCGGTGGAACTCAACCCCGACGACCCCTACCCATGGGTGACCCGCATTGCCTCGACGCTCGCCGACGGCCACCGGCAACGCGACGAGTTCCTCGCCGCGATGGGCGAGTCGGTCACGCGCGACCCGTACAACTTCGAAACCCACCTCATGGCGGTGACCTTCCTCTGCGAGAAGTGGTACGGCTCGCACGAAGCGATGTTCGCCGCAGCCCGCGAGCCCGCCGCCGCCGCGCCCGCAGGCTCATCGGTGACGATGCTGCCGCTGCTCGCCCATTTCGAGTACGCACTGCGCGAGTACGGTTTCGACACCCGGGCGGAGTCGCTGACCGCGAAAGCGAGCTACTTCCGCCGCCCCGAGGTGATCCGAGAGATCGACGCGTGCGCAACCAAGTGGCGCGGCACTGGCGAACCGCGCCTGATCGGCCGCGGTATCACGCTTCGACACTGGCTGGCACTGGCCAACTACCTGGCCGGGCGCGACCGGGAGGGCACCAAGGCTATCCTCGCGCAGATCGGTCCCTACCTCGGAAGCACCACCACGTACGGCTACTTCTGGATGCGGCAGACCGAGGGCTTCCACGCCGTCTGGAAGTGGGCGAACTGAATCAAGAAGGGGCTTTCCTGCATGTCTGTGCAGGCGCTGTTCAGCAGGCTTGTCAAGGGCGTCGCGGATCAACTCACAGGATACGGCTTCGAGCGCGACAAGAGGACCTTCCGTTGTTTCTCGCCAGAGGGTGATGGCGTAATCGTCGAGTTCCAGCCGTCCGACCACTCGACCAGGTTCGAGAAGGTGTTCTACATCAACGTGGCGTTGACGGTGGCCCCCAAGTGGGAACGTGATCGCCTACTCTACGGACTCCCGGCCTCGGTGCGGCCCGGCCACCTGCACGGACTCTGGCGGCACCGGATCGGCTTCTCCGGCGGCGATCAGTGGCGGATCACGGACGAGGCGAGCGCGGCTGAAATGTCCGACCTGATCCGCAGGCGGCTGGACGAGACAGTGCCGTTGCTGCTCCCGGCGCTGGACCGCGCCGTTCTGTTGGGGAATCCTCCCGAGTTTCTCTCGTCCGTGGCATGGATGGCACGGGGATGGGTGTTGGCGGAGCGGGGGCCGTCGGAGGAGTTGGAGAGGTTGCTCTTCGCGAAGCCCACGACCGGTGAGTTCAGCTCGGTGGCGAGGAAGGCCATCTGGGACTGGGCGACAAGCCGCCGCAGTCGGGATCGGGAGGGGCAACGGTGACCGGTGTGCTCGCGCCATGCTTCGGGAGGTCCACCGCTAGATCATGCGGCGTCGAACCCGCCACACTGGCGGCCCTGGTGGTGTGGGCGCTGGCGCGGCTGCGGCGTGCCGCCGGCGTCACCTCGGCGTGGCGCAGGCCGCTGGCCGAGGTGGGCATGGTCTACGGGACGGTGCCGTTCGTGTGGCTGACCCTGATGCCGGGCGTCGCCCCCGGCCGGGTGAGCCTGGTGCCGCTGCGGGACCTGGTCCCGATAGGGCCGATCGGGATCGGCGGCAACCTGCTGGTCTGCGCGGCGCTGGGGTTCTTCGCCCCGATCCGGTTCGCGGCGCTGGCGTCGGTGCCGCAGGTCCTGGCGTTCGGTGCCGGCTGCTCGGTCCTGATCGAAACCGCACAGTACGTCCTGTGGCTGGACCGGGTGACGTGCTGGTCAACGCCATCGGCGCCGGGCTGGCCGGGCTCGCCGCACGCCGCTTCCGGCGTACCCCGGGAAGGGTGCGGCCGACCCGGGCACACGCTCGGCATGAGCGCGTCGGTGCCGCTGCCTGCCGACCATGGGCTGCCGCCGTGCGCGTTCTGACCGTGTAGGACGAGCCCGGGTCACCCTCGCCGGACGGGGGTGACCGGCCGGCCCGGGAGTGCTAGGGGCCGGTGTGGATCAGCGCCGCCCACACCTCCGGACGGTCCGGGTGCGCACGTCGTACCCGGTCGATGGCCCGGTCCAGCGCGACGGCCGCACCGTCGGCGTCCAGGCGTCCCCCCGTCCGCAGGCCGGCGTAGACGTCGTCGGCGACCTGGGCCGCCACCCGGTCGGCGACCGCCCACTGGCTGCCGATGACGTGCCGGAAGCCGGCCATCTGCAACGCCGCGGTGAGATGGATGCCCTCGTCGGGCAGGTCCCGACCACCGGCTGCGGTGCGGCACGCGGACAGGTAGGCGAGGTCGCACCCGCCGGCCGACTGGTTGCGGCTGGCGAGCCGGCCGGCCAGGTCCAGGACGCTGAGCCTGCCGTCGACCAGCCGGAGGGCGGCGGCGCTGGGCTGCTTGAAGTCCTGGTCGCCGTGGCAGGCGAAGTGCGCCCAACTGTGCTGTTCGAGCGCGGTCAGCACACCCTCGACGGTGGCGCTGCGGCCGGAGAGCACCCGCAGGCCGGGCACGTGCGAGCTGACCGCGCGCAGCTCGTCGCTGACCGCGGGCAACGGCGCCTGGCCGGGCAGGGTGCCCAGCCCCACCGCGAACGCCTGCGGCGCTGCGTCCGGCGTGGGGGTGGCACGGGCGCGCAGCAGCGCGGACAGGCCCGGGGTGTAGGACGACACGCAGCGGGCGGCGACCGATATGCGGCGTCGCGCGGCGAGCGGGGCGCTCGCGCCGAACCGGCCGGCGGCGTGCAACGGCAGCATCGTCAACGGCCCGGTCGGGCACCACCACACCCGGTGCCGCCGGTCCGGCCCGCCACCGAGGATGTCGTCGAGGGCCGCGCAGACGGACTCCCCGACGGTGTCCCAGAGCCAGCGTTGCAGGGACACCAGCGTCTGGTGCAGCGCGGCCCGCTCGACCGGCCCGCCACCCGCCTCCACCGCCCGCTGCACCTCAAGGAACGCCACGGCCCGACGCTGGGCGGTGTCGTGGGACAGCCACGGCAGCGGCACGGCGCGTACCCCGTCGGTGGTGACGATGATCGCGTCGCTGCGCCAACGCGAGGTGTTGACCAGCACCGCCGCCCCGCCCGTGGTGGCCGGCTGGAGGGCGGCGAACGACGGCGGGTGCAGGAAGTTCTCGAAACCCGGCCGGCGGCGGGCCTCGGCCGCGAGCTGCTCCCAACGTTCCGCCAACCGGCGGCGGTGACCGGCGTCCTCGGTCTCGGCACGGTGCGGCCCGCCCAGCGCGCTGGTCAGCAGGTCGCGGCCCAGCTCCCAGCCGGGACGGGTCGGCAGCTCGACGACCGGGGACGCCCCGGTGCCGTCCAGCTCCCGGCGCGTCCGGTCGAGTTCGTCGGCGAGCGCGGGCGCGACGGCGGCCAGCGCGGACAGGTCGCTGCGGGTCTGTAGGGCCTGCGACCACAGCACCTGCCGGCCCTGCTCCAACAGCTCCACCGCGCGGTGCGGCTGCCCGGCGGCGAGGGCCCAGGCAGCCGCGTCACCGGCCAGGCCGGACACCGTGGCCAGCCGTTTCTCCTGCACGGTACGGTCCAGCCCCCGCCACGCGAGCAGCGGCAGCAGACCCACGGCGGTGCCGTACGCCTCCAGGGCCAGCTTCGCGTCACCGGCCTCGGCGGCGGTCTGCGCCCAGGTGCGGGCCGCGGTCATCCGGATCTCGACGGCACCCGCCCGGGAGGCCGACGACGACCGCCACATGCCGACCGCGGCGTCGAGGTCGGCCGGGTCGTGATCGATCAGGTAGCGGATCCGCAGGGCCGTGCCGAGCACGTTGAGGGCCCGCGCCCGGTCCGGGTGGCCGGGCGAGAAGCCGGCCAGGGCGGCCATGCCGGTGTCGACGGCGTCGCTGACCCCGGCCGGGTCGCTGCTCATCCGGGCCCTGATGAGCAGCGAGTGGGCCAGGCTGACCAGGTGGCCGGCCCGTTGGGTGCCGGCCGTCGGCGCGTCGACGGCCTCCCGGGAGCTGCGGATCGCCTCGTCCAGGTGCGCCGACGAGTTGCTGCTGAGGCCGTGCATGACCAGCAGGGCGCCGTGGGTGGCCAGCAGTTGCGCGCGGACCGTGCCGATGCTCGGCAGGTCGGCGACGACCTGCCGGCTGACCCGGACCGCCTCGTGCAGGTCGGCGTCGTCGTCGCCGTCCAGGCTCACCCAGCGTTGGACCAGCGCGATCACCAGCACGCCGTTGAGGGCGGCCCGGTCGACGTGCCGCGCGGGCATGGTGGCCAGACCGCTGCGGCAGTGCGCGACCGCCTCGTCGATGTCGCCCGGGGTGCCGGTCCGGGCGAACCGCATGACCAGGCAGAGCGCCAGCAGTTGGTGGGCGGTGAGCACGTGGTCCGGGTCGGTCGAGCGGTGCACCTCCCGGTTGAGGCGGACAGCCGTGTCGATGTCCGCGAGCTGGCCGAACCGCTCGAAACTGAGCCGGTACACGTTCACGCAGCGGATCAGCACGTCGATCCGGACGGGGTCGTTCGCGTCGACGGCGGCCACCGCGACGTCCGCGTGCCGCTTCGCCGTGGACAGGTCCGACACCTCGCGCCGCTGTTCGAAACGGAAGCCGACGACCAGGGCGAGCTGGGCGTTGACGTACGGCCACCACGGATCGTCGGGCGGGGTCAGCGCCGTCGCCTTCCCGGCGGCGGCCACGGCCGCGTCGAGCTGCTTCGGGTCCGAGGTGCGGCCCCGCAGCATCAGGACGGTGGAGAGCGCGGCGAGCACGTCCACCCGGGACGGGTCCGCCGCGAGCAGGTCCCGCGCCACGCCCTCGGCCCGGACCAGCAGCGACTCGTCGCCGCTGTCGTTGTAGGCGACGATGAGCGGGTCCACCGCATCGATGGACCGCTCCGGCGATGGCACCGACTCAGTAGATTCGACGGCAGCTCGGGCGTCAACCGACAGGAGTGTCGTACATGGAGCAACGCCGCCTGCTGGCCTCGTTGTGCGCCGCCGTGCCGACCCTGCGGCAACGGGCGGAGGCGGGGGCGTGGAGCGACCTGCTCGACGAACTCCTCGACGAACTGGCCGCCGGCAGGCCGGTGGCGGAGGTCTGCCGGCAGCTCGGCTGGATGACCGAGACCGAGACCGAGCGCAGCATCGGCGTCGGCCCGGCGGACCACGCCGGGGGCGCCCGGCTGGAGGGTCTCGCGCCGGTGGTGCTCGACGGCGACTACCGCTGCCCGCTGCACCGCTGCTCGCGCCGGGCGCACCGCGACGACCGGGGCCGGGTGCCGAACTGCGCGCTCACCGACACGGCGATGACGTACCGGTCCGAGCCATGATCGAGGTGCTGCTGGGCGAGGTCGGACGGCGGATCAACGACCGCTGGCTGACCCGGGCGCTCGGCCCGGCCCTGCTGTGGCTCGCGGTGGCCGCCTTCGCGGTGCTGCCGGGGCGCGGTGCCGTCTTCGACGTACCCGGGGCGGCGCTCGCCGCAGCCGACGCGGTCGATCACCTGCGGGACCGGATCGGCCTGGCCCTGGTGGTCGGGGCGCTCGTCGTCGGTGCCGCCGCAGTGGCCGCCGGCTGCGCCCAGGCGGCCGGCCGGGGCGTCCGCCACGTCTGGCTGGGTGCCTGGGTCGGCCCGGCCGGCCGGCTGTCGACGGCGCTGACCGCCCGCCGCCGTGCCACCGCCGTGCGCCGGTTCACCGCGCGGGGACGGGTGGTTCCGGCGGTGTACCTGCCGGCCCGACCGACCTGGATCGGCGACCGGATCCGGCTCGCCGACGACCGGGTGGCCGCACAGTACGGGCTCCGCCTGGGCCTGATCTGGCCGCGCCTGTGGCTGCTGCTCACCCCCGAGGGGCGCACCGACGTGACGCAGGCGCGCGACCGGCTCGACCGGGCCGTCGCCTCGGCCGGCTGGGCGGTGCTCTACCTCACGCTGGCTCCGTGGTGGTGGCCGGCGGCGGCGCTCGGCGTGACCCTCGGTGTCGTCTCCTGGTGGCGGGCCCGGTCGGCGGCGGGCCTGTTCGCCGACATCGTGGAGGCGACCGTCGACCTACGGCACCGCAGCCTGGTCGCCGAGCTGGGTTTCCCGGTCGAGCCGGGGCGTCCGCTGCCGCCGTCCACCGCTGCCGCCGTCAACGACCTGCTGCACAAGGGCGCCAGCGGTCACGGGCAGTACGACCGGGCCGGCGCGGAGATCGAGCCGACGTGGTATCCGTCGTCGTCGGTGACGAGCGACAGCCGGGAGCGCCAGCAGCCGGCCGACGAGCCGGCACCGTCCGGGTCGAACACCACGTTGACCTGAGGGCTGCCGTCGGTCGCGGTGCGGACGCCGATGATCGTCGCGACGGGGAACGGGCCGTTCTTCGTCAGGGTGGCGGCCCGGGCGAGTTGGGTCCTGCTCCGGTCGTCCAGGCGTGGCGCGTCGATGTTGATCCCGCACAGGAAGCCGCGGACGGCGACGACCGAGGACTTCGTCCGGGCGGACGTCCGGTTCAGGCCACTGCCCACCCGGACGTCGCTGAAAAGACAGGGCCGGGCCAGGGGAAGGAGCTTCTCCAGGTCGAGCCGGGTCGGCAGGGGCAGGCCGGGAAGTCCGGTCACCCCTGCTGAACTGCCGGTGGGCCGGGTCAGGCCCGGGATCCCCGTCGGCAACGGGGGATAGGACGGCTGCCGGACCAGCCCCGTCGGCAGGCCCGACCCGGCCCGGTAGGGCGTGCCCGGGGAGTCGTCGTTGGCGCTGATCAGGCCGGCCATCACCGCGATCGCGGCCAGCGCTGCGGCGAGCAGGCCCCAACCCCGGCCGGCCCGTCGGGGACCGGCCGCCGCAGGGGCGGGGACGACGAGGCGTACCGGGTCCGGGCGGACGGCGTCCGGACGGGTCGGCTCCGGGCCGGTCGGGGGAACCGCCCGGCGCGGCGGTGCCGTCGGCGGGGTGCGGCGGATGCTCCGCTCCAGGGCGTCCGACCACTCCTGCGGTGCGGGCCGCAGGTGCGGGGCGGGGTCCAGGCTCCGGCCGGCGAGGGTGACCAGGTGCCGGTCGAGCCGCCGCCGGGCCGCGTCCGGGTCGCGGGTCTGCTGGTCACCGGCGAACAGGCGTACCGCGAGCAGCCCGAACTTGTACGCGTCGGTGGCGGGCGTGGCCAGTTCCTCGGCGTCCGCGTCCGGTACGTGCCATTCGGGGGTTTCGGCCTGCGCCAGCACCGAGTCGCCGTCCAGCCGCATCGCGTCGCAGTCGATGAAGTAGCACCGGGGCCGGGAGTCGAGGCTGAACAGCAGGTTGTTCGGTGACAGGTCGCCGACGCAGACGCCGAGCCGGTGCAGCAGGGTCAACGCCTCGCCGGTGTCCCGCAGCAGTTCGAGGCGCATCCGGTCGTCGATGTGCAGCCCACGGTCGAGCAGGTAGTCGTCGCTGTTCAACAGGTACTGCACCTGTGCCAGGACGGTGTCCGGCCCGCGTGGCAGTTGGATGCGGACCCGGAACCGGTCGGGCACCCGTGGCATCAGGAACCCCCGGACCACGCCCTCCTTGCGGACGATCGCGGTGGGCCAGGCGGCGAGACCGAGCAGCGTCTCCGCATCCGGTCCGGCCCCGGCGGCGAGCCGGACGAAGCGGTTCAACGTGGCGACGTCGACGTCGTCGACGAACCGGGTCGCGTACTCCTTGTAGACCCACCGGGGGTCCTCGGTGAGGGCGTAGACGGTGCCCTGACCGCCGGTGCCGATCCGGGTACGCGGGCCGAGGGCGGACAGGCTCACCTCGGGCGGCAGCGGGCCGGTCACGACGGCTCGGGCGGCACCGGCCAGACGGCCAGCACGGTGCGGTCGTCGTCCCACGATCCGCCGGTGAAGTCGAGCATCCAGGCGAGCCGGGTCATCGCGGGAGGCGTGGTCAGCGCGTCGCCGAACAGCCGCCCGAGGTCCCCGGTGCCGTGCCCGAGCGGCTCGGCGAAGCCGTCGGTGGCCAGCACCAGCACGTCGTCCCCGGCGAGGGTCACCGCCACCGGGTCGACCTCGGCGGGCACCCGGGGCAGGGCGGCGACGCCGTCCGGGAGCAGCTCGTCCCGTGGGTCGGCCAGGTCGGTGAACAGCGGCTCCCAGGTGCCGTCGCGCAGCCGCCAGGCGGTCGAGTCGCCGACCCGGACCAGGTGGGCGAGCGCCCGCCCGGGGCCGTCCGGCCGGACCAGGGCGACCACCACGGTGCTGGCCAGCAGCGTCTCGGCCCGCTGCGGGTCGGTCTCGCCCAGTTGCCGCCCGGCGTAGTCGACCAGCGCCCAGCCCGCGCAGCGCAGCAGGTCGTGCCAGTCGACGGTGTCGTCGGCGCGCAGCAGGTAGTCGACGACCGTCCGGCACACCATGGTCGCGCCCAGGTGGGACAGCGGGGCGTTGGAGACCCCGTCGGCCACCACCGCGATCACCGAACCGGCCACCGTGGCCAGCGCGAAGTCATCCTGCCGGGGTACGCCGGACGCCCGGTGGCCGGGCCCGCGTACGGAGGCCGCCCGTACCTCGAAACCGGCCGCCGCCCAGCCGTCGGCCACGGTGTCCGGCCGGTACGGCTGTGTCTGCGGGGCGCGGGCCGGCGACTCCGGGCCCGGCACCCCGATCAGCGGCGGCGCCCAGTCGAAGCTCACACCACGTCCACGGCCATCCGGAAGCTGTCCGGCCGCTCCACGACCAGCTCTGCGGTGTCACCCCCGACGGCCTGCCCCGACCTGATGACGCTGCGGGTCAGGGCGGTGCAGAACTCGGCGATCGCGAACCCCACCTCCACCCCCGGTGTGGCCACGAACGCGAACTCCGGTCGGGTCGCCACGTGCAGGATCGTCTCGGCCCGCGCCTCACCGATGCCACACGCGATGATGTTCGGCGCGGTCGGGGTGCGCTCCCGGTCGGTCAGTTCGGCGTAGACCGGCTCCCACTGGCCCGGGTCGGTGGGCTGCCCGTCGCTGAGGAAGAACACCGCCGGCCGGTGCACCGCGAAGCCCTCCCGCTTGAGGGCCCGCACGTCGGCCGGGATCCGGTCGATCAGCAGACTGAACGCGACGCCGTAGGCGGTCCCGGCCCGCACCGACAGCTGCGGGAGCGACGTCTCGTTGCGCAGGTCGGACAGGGCCGAGTGGACGATCACGTCCTCGGAGAAACCGATGATCGAGAACCTGACCTTGGCCGCCGCGAGGGGCTCGCGCAGCAGGGCGTCGTGCAGCGACTGGAGCCCGGCGTTCAGCTCACCCACCACCGGAGTCATGGAGACGGACTCGTCCGCCACCAGGTAGACCGGCAGCACCCGCCCGGCAGTCTCCGCCATGCCTACCCCCAACCGTCGCCAGTGGACGGCCTCAAGGTAACACCGTCCGTCTATGCGGCGGTGGCGGTCCGCGACGCCCCGTCCCGCCGGGTCGCCGGGAGGGCACGTCGGTCGGCGTCGAACCCGCTCACCAGCGCCGTTGCGTCGCGCTGACCGCCATCGCGGCGAGCCCACGCCGGCCGTGGGGCGTGGCGTCGCTGGCCTCCAGCGCGTCGAGGGCCCGTTCGGTGCGCCGGACGATGTCCCGCTCGACGTGGTCGACGGCGCCGACGTCGGTGAAGATCCCCCGGATGCTGCGCAGTTCGTCGGCGGAGATGTCCGTGCCGATCCTGGCCCGGAGGTACGCCGCCGCGGCCGGGTCGCGGTCGTCGGCGTGCCGCAGGGCCGTCGCGAGGAGCACGGTGCGCTTGCCCTCGCGCAGATCGTCGCCGGACGGCTTGCCGGTCAACGCCGGGTCACCGAAGACGCCCAGCAGGTCGTCACGCAACTGGAAGGCGATGCCGATGTCGACGCCGAACGCGCGGTAGGCGGCGACGAGAGCGGCGTCCGCGCCCGCGACCGCCGCACCGATGTGCAGCGGACGCTCCACCGTGTAGGCCGCCGTCTTGTACCGGTCGATCCGTAACGCCGAGTCGACCTCCTCGTCGTTGCCGGCCTCGGCCCACAGGTCAAGCAGTTGGCCGGCCAGGACCTCGGTGCGCATGGCCGACCAGACCGGGCCGACCCGTTCGTACGCTTCGACGGGGAGGCCGGCGCCGCGGATCATGTCGTCGGCCCAGCCCTGGGCCAGGTCCCCGGTCAGGATGGCGCTGCCGGTGCCGAACGACTCCGCGTCACCCGGCCAGCGGTGCCGGCGGTGGTGCTCGGCGAAGGCCACGTGCGCGGCGGGGTGACCCCGGCGGGTCGGTGAGGCGTCGATGATGTCGTCATGGATCAGGGCCGACGCGTGGAGCAGTTCGAGCGCGGCGCAGGTGTGCCGGACGGCCTCGGCGGTGGGGCCGGCCGCGTCGCCGCCGGCACCGATCCAGCCCAGCCAGGCGAAGGTCGGCCGGACGCGTTTGCCGCCGCGCAACACGTACGCCTCCAGTTCGCCGACCGCCGCGGCGAAGCCCGGCCCGATCGCGTCGGCCTCCGCCCGGCGGTCGACGAAGAACCGCCGCAGCACGGCGTCGATCGCCTCCGTGCTCCCGGCGACCCCGACGGCCGGGCCGACGCCGTGGTCCACGACGGGTGGACGGGTGTTCACGCCGCCCCCGCCCGGGTGCGGGTGCGCAGCGCGGCGCGCAGGGTCTCCACGACCCGCTCGACCTGGCCGGAGGTGAGTTCGGCGTGCATGGGGATGGCCAGGTTGCGCCGGGCGAGGTCGGCGGAGACGGGGCAGTGCCGGCTGCTGCCGTAGACGGGCTGCCGGTGGCTGGCCCAGGTGCCGTGGCCGCAGCCGATGCCGTGCGCGCGCAACGCGGTGGCGACGCTGGCGCGGTCGACGTCCGGATGCAGGGTGACCAGGTAGGACTGCCAGGCATGGGTGCGGTCGTCGGGCACGTGCGGCAGGGTGACGAGTTCCTCGTCGGCGAGCAGGTGGGCGTAGTGCGCGGCGACGGCGCGGCGGCGGTCGAGAAGTTCCTCGACGCGGGTGAGCTGCACCTGGAGGATCGCCGCCGCGATGTCGGAAAGTTTGTAGTTGTAGCCGATCTCGGTGAACTCGGGGACGGGCAGGCCGACGACCTGGGCCTGGTCGAAGATGCTGCCGATGCCGAACGAGGAGCGCAGGCGGGCGTCGACGGCGAGGGACGGATCGGTGGTGAGCAGGGCGCCACCCTCGCCGCTGGTGATGCCCTTGCGGCCGTGGAAGGACAGGCAGGCCACGGGGGCCAGGGCACCGGCGGGTCGACCGCGGTAGGTGGCGCCGATGGCGCAGGCGGCATCCTCGACGAGGAACAGCCCGTGGCGTCGGGTGAGGTCGTTCAGCTCGTCGTAGTCCGCCGGCAGGCCGAGGGTGTCCACGGCGATGACGCCGACGGTACGGGGGCCGATGAGAGCGGCGACGGCCTCCGGGTCGACGGTGCCGGTGTCGGGGCGTACGTCGGCGAAGACCGGGGTGGCCCCGACGTAGCGGGCGGCGTGGGCGGGTGCGGGGAAGGTGTAGTCGGCGACGATCACCTCGTCGCCGGTGCCGGCACCGAGGGCGAGCAGCGCCAGATGCAGGGCGGCACCGCAGTTGCTGACCGCGACCGCGTCGGCCACGCCGTAGCGGCGGGTGAGGTCGGCTTCCAGTGCCTTGCCGCTCGGCCCCTGGCCGGCCGGCCAGCCCGAGGAGAACACCTGCGCGACCGCGGCCAGCTCCCGCTCGCCCAGACTCGGTCGGACCAGAGGAATCGCGTCCACTCTCATCTCCCCACTACGCCGGATTGCCGTTGGTGCCGGTCAGGGCCGGGAGGCCGTACCGCAGGGGGGTGATCTGGTCGACGTCGTGCCGGTCGCGCAGCCGCTGCACGGCGTCCGGGTCCACCGACCTGCCTGCGGAGAAGATCTCCACGATCTCCTCGAAGTAGTTCTCGTGGTCGGGCGACGGATGGCTCTGGAACAGCATCCGCGCCGGCTCGTCGGTGGAGTTGCGGAACGCGTGCGGGCAGCCGGCCGGGACGAACATGCAACTGCCCGGACCCGCCGTCACCACCCGGTCCCCGGCGGCGGACGCCCAGTCCTGCCACCCGTCGGTGGTGCGGGTGGTGGGCTCGAACGCCAGCAGGTCGAGTTCACCGTCGAGGACGTAGAAGAACTCCTGCGCGTGGTGGTGGGTGTGCGCGCCGACGTCGAAGCCGGGGGGCACCACCACCTCGAAGATCGAGGTGACCGAGCCGTGCGCCTCGGTGACCTTGAAGGTGACCTCCTGCGCCTTGGTGATCAGCTTGCGTCCCTCGCCGGGTGGGACGATGAGGCCGCTCATGCGACGGTTTCCTCTCCCTAGACCAGTTCCGGGTCACGACGTGGCAGCGCCGCGTCGGGTGGCGCCAGGTCCAGGGCGCCGAGGGTGTCGACCCGCCAACTGCCCACCGTCATCTCGGCGGTGATACCCGGGCCGAAGGCCGCGATGATCCCGCGGTCGCCGGGCGTCGGCGGGGCCTCGTCGAAGAGCCTGCGGGCGGCGTCGAGGACGACCGCGCTGGCGATGTTGCCGTACTCGGTCAGGGTCGCCCAGCTGTGCCGGAACATGTCCCGGTCGACGTCGAGGAACTTGGCGAGGTCGTCCAGGATGCGCGGACCGCCGGCGTGGATGAGGTAGAAGTCGAGGTTGCCGACGTCCCAACCGTGGCCGTCGGTGAACCGGCGCAGCACCGGGGCGAGCGGTTCCATCGTGCCGGGCACCCGGCGATCCAGCTGGAAGTGGAATCCGGTGGACCGGACGGCGTAGGAGATCCAGTCCTCGGTGTCCGGGATCAGGTACGACGCGTTGCGTTCCAGCGTGATGCCGGTGCCACCGTCGCCACGCACCACGGCGGCCGCCACCGCGTCGCCGAACAGCCCGTCGGACAGCAGCGAGCCGACCCCGTCGTCGGTGGGTTGGTAGCAGAGCGAACAGAGCTCGCAGGAGACGATCAGCACGTTGCCCCCGGGGTACGCCGTGCAGAAGTCGTGCGCCCGGTTGATCGCCGTCCCGCCGGCCGCGCAGCCCAACTGTGCGATCGGGAGCTGCCGGGTGTCCGGCCGGAAGCCCATCGTGTTGATCAGCCAGGCGGTCAGCGACGGCATCAGGAACCCGGTGCACGACACGTAGATGATCGCGTCGATGTCCCGTGCGGTCACCCCGGCGTGTGCCAGGGCCTCCTCGATGACGCCCGGACAGCGCTTCTTCGACTCGATCTCGTAGATCCGGTTGCGCTCCTCGAAACCCGGATGGCGCAGCGCCTGCTCGATCGGCTGGACGATGTGCCGCTTGCGTACGCCGGTGTTCTCGATCAGCCGGAGCGCGAGCGGAAGCTGCTGCTTGCCGGCGTGGACCGTCCTGGCGAACTCCAGAGTCTCTTCCATCGTGACGACATGTTCCGGTACACCCACCGACGGCTTGCACAACGTAGGCATCTCGGGAATCCACTCTCTCTCGGCATTCGGGGTCACCGGCCGCTGGCCCGGTCGAGGCGTCCGGGCACCCAGGTCCCGGTCCCCCACCGGCGGCCCGGCGGGGCGTGATCGATCAACGAACTGCGTCGAACTCCGCGAGCACCCCGTCCCAGAGGCCGGTGCGGGCCTTGACCGCCGCGATGCTGACGGCCGTGGCCTCGGCCTCACGCTGCGGGTCGCCGTCGCAGAGCGCGGCGAGCAGCCGCAGCGCGAGCGGCCCGTGTTCGTCGTGGTCGAGGGCGATGTGGCGGTCGAGGTAGTGGCGGAACACCGGGGCGTTGGCGAGTACGTCGTCGACGTTGGCGCGGACCGCCGAGAAGACGTCGGGCAGCAGGTTCTCCCGGCCGTGGCAGAACGACGACGCCACCTCGTGCGGTGCGCCGTTCAGCGCCACGCCGAGGGTGTGCCCGACGAAGTCGCGGACACTCGGGGGGATCCGCTCGTCCTTGAGCGCCGCCACCGGGCTGACACCGCTGTCCAGCGCGGCGAGAAACCCGTCGATCGGCGCGGTGTCGGCGCCGATCTCGTCCATCGCCCGTCGGTACAGCTCGAAGTGGCTGATGTAGCCCCCGCCGATGTCCTCGTCGGTCTCCTCGGCCAGGACGATCTCCAGGATGAACCGGCCGTGCTCGGCGTGCCCCCGGGGCCGCCAGGGCAGGGTCACCGAGGTCACCTCGGTCTGTAGGCGCTTGAGCAGGGTGAAGAAGTCCCACACGGCGAAGACGTGGTGCTTCATGAAGATCCGCAGCCGCTCCTCGGTGGAGATCTGCGCGTAGAGGGGGTGGTCGATCAGCCTGGCCCGTGCCGTGTGGAACTCAGCGAGCGCGGTCAACTTCTTCTCCCGGTCAATCGAGGGGACGTGGTGGTTTCTGTCGACCTGACGGGGACGGCCGGCACCGTCGGCGGTCGGGTCCGTGGCCGTCGCCGGTCAGCTCCGCTTCTCCAGCTCACCCTGGAGCCGGTGCGACAGCGCGATCCGCTGGACCTTCAGGGTGCCGGTACGGGGCAGTTCGGCCTGCGGGATCTGGATCGGGGCGGCCAGCTGGGGGAACCTGACGGCGGCGGTACGCCATCGGTCCAAGTCGAGCGGCTGGTCGTCCCGGGTGCAGATGACCGGGACCGGCTCGGAGTTCGGGCCGGGCACCACGACCAGCTCGGTCAGTTCCTCCAGTTCGCCGAGCATGACGTCCTCGACCTCCAGGGCGCTGCGCAGCCCGGGGATCATGTCGACCTCCCGGTCGAACATGTGCAGGCAGCCGAACCTGGTCCGGTAGCCGACGTCCCCCGTGCGCCACCACTCGTCGTGCCGGTTGGTGTCGTACCGCTCCTGCTCGGCGAAGTAGGTCTTCGCCAGGCCGGGCCAGGCGACCTCGATGAAACCGGGATTCGTCTCCGAGGGCCGCCTGCCGTTGCGGCTGACCACCCGGATCCGCGCGCATCCCGGCATCGCCCAGCCGACGCAGCGGCCGTTCGCCCGGTGGGCGGAATGGCGGAAGTACGGCCGGCCGACGGCCGGGCCGACCTCGCTCTGACCGTAGATCTGGAAGAACAGCGCCCCCCGCCGCTCGGAGGCCCTGAGCAGCCGGCTCATCGTCCGGGGGTGGATCGCGTCGAACGTCGTGCTGAAATACTTGATCGACGCGAACGGCCGACGTCGATCCTCGGTGAGCCGCTCCCACTCCATCAGCGAGTTGGGGAGCACCTCGATGAATCCCGGCCGGTTCGCGAGGAACAACTCGGCGACCCGGTCCGGATCGGACTCCCGCATGAGCAGCACCGGCATCTCGAAGAACAACGCCAGCGCCATCGCCGCGAACATCCGTGAGTGCACGAAGGAGATGTGGATCGCCACGGTCTCCCGCCTGCGCATCAACGACAGCAACCGCCACTGCGGCGTGAGCCGGGCGGCCATGGTCTGCGGCGTGTGCACGACGAGCTTGGGCAGGCCGGTGGTGCCGGAGGTATGGGTGATCATCGCGGGTTCGTCGAACCCCCGGGACACCGGCGCCACCCTCGGGGCTCCGGCGAGGTCGGTGAGCGACCGGGCACCCGGGCGGGGTCCCCCCACGGTGACCACCCGCCTGGTGAGGTCGGCGAGCGGCACGTCGGCCAGGTCGTCGAGCTTACGGTCGTCACTGAGCAGGGTCGGCTGCTCCAGCCGGCCGAGGAGCGCGCCGACGGTGGCGGCGTCCAGGGCGGGGGAGAGCAGCACGGGCACCGCGCCGACGCGGGACGCGGCGCTCGCCAGCACCCACACGTCGACGTTGGCGCTCTTGTAGATCGCGATCCGTTCGCCCGGTCGTACCCCGGCCGCCCACAGCCGGGCGGCCAGGTCGTCCACGTGGCCGGCGATCTCGGCCACCGTCAGCCGCCGGCCCACCTCCGGCAGGACGTCCAGGTCGTGGTCGAGGGTGAGCAGGGTGGACCCGTTGCGGGCCGCAGCCAGCTGCGGCACGAGACCGAGGTGCAGGCCGTCCTTCCGGATCGAGTGGTGGATCGCGGAGCCCTTCATCTGAACCGCCTCCTCGGGATCTCTGACGGCCGCTTCGGGCCGTTGTTTCGTAGCGGTGCGCGTGAGGGGTCCGCGCCCCTGCGGCGTGGGGTGCGCCGGCCCGGCCGGGTCGATCAGCCCGGGACGCCGCAGCCTCGACCTGGAAGAGTCGCCGGTGCCGGTCCGGTGATGCGCCGGCCCTGCCCGCTCCGGCTGTGCCTCGTTTGCGCCGGTCGACATCAGTCCCGGCGGTGTCCCGCTCCCGCTGTCGGGTGCGCTACCTCGCCCAGCATCGAGTACGGGGCTTGCCCCGGACTGTCCGGCGGCTTGGTGCCGGCTTGGCGCGGTCTTGGACCAGTTCGCCGGTCAGGCGTTCCCCCGGCGTCCCGCCTCCCGGCCGTCACGGCGCGTCGTCCTCGCCGCCGGCCGGTCCGGGACGCCCCGGGCCGACCCGGGCGGCCCCGGTGTCCGGGTGCGGTGTCGCCAGGCTGCCGGGTAGCGAGAAGGTGATGTTCTCGGTCGCGGTGCGGACCACCTCGATCTGGTCGAAGCCGTACTCGGCCAGTCGTTCGACCACCTGCTCGACGAGGAGTTCGGGCACACTGGCGCCGGAGCTGAGCCCGACCGACCGGGCACCGGCCAGCCAGGTGCGGTCCAGGTGGGTGACGTCGGGCAGCAGGCGGGCCGGGGTGCCGGACCGGGCGGCGACCTCCACCATCCGGACCGAGTTGCTGGAGTTGGGTGAGCCGACGACGAGCACGACGTCGGTGACGGCGGCGATCTGCCTGACCGCGTTCTGCCGGTTCTGGCTGGCGTAGCAGATGTCGTCGCTGCCCGGCCCGTGCAGGTCGTCGAAGCGTTCCTCGAGCGCGGCGATCACCTCGGCGGTCTCGTCGAGGGAGAGGGTGGTCTGGGTCAGGTAGGCCACGGGTTCGTCGCGGGGCAGTTCGAGCCGGGCCACGTCCGCGACGTCGGCCACCACGACGGTACGGTCGGGAGCCTCGCCGTAGGTGCCCTCCACCTCCTCGTGGTCGGCATGCCCGATGAGCAGGACGGTGCGCTCGTCGCGGGCGTAGCGGCGGATCTGTTGGTGCACCTTGGCGACCAGTGGGCAGGTGGCGTCGATGACGTCCAACTGTCGGTCGGCGGCCCGCTCGCGGACCATCGGCGAGACCCCGTGGGCGGAGAAGACACAGACCGCGCCCTCGGGCACCTCCGCCTCGGAGTCCACGAACACCACGCCGCGCCGTTCGAAGTCGCGGACCACGTAGTGGTTGTGCACGATCTGTTTGCGGACGTAGACCGGCGGCGGGTACCGGCGCAGGGCCTCGTCGACGATGCCGATCGCCCGGCGCACCCCGGCGCAGAAGCTGCGTGGTTCGGCAAGCACGACGCGACCGCCGCCGTGGCGGTGGCCGGACCCGGGTGACTCTTCCGCCTTGCTCATGAGCGGTCTCCAACCGGTGTCGGTGGGACGGGCGACCAGTGGCCTGATGCGCCCCGCTTTTCTGTCCGGTGCCGGGTGCCTGACGCCGACACATTCGTGCCTGCGGTATCGCCTTCGATGTCGACCGGGACTGCGGTTCGTCAGAAACCGGAATTGAGGCTGCGTCGTCGTCGCGCGCTCTCTCGTCGTACGCGGTAGGCGAAACTGCACACCGTCGCCGGCTGACAGCAGTCTCCGTGAGTTCCACCAAACGTGTCAAGGGCCGCGCATTGCTGACGCCGGCCGGGCGGTGGAGCCCGTTCACGGGTCGTCCCCCGGGCCTCCTGTCGACAATCAGTTCGGAAAAAATGGATCGCCGCCGGTGGTGCCGCCCTATTATCCGGCCGCTGCGCGCATTCGGTCCAGCTGACCGGTCGCCGTCAAGTCGGCTCCAAGTCGGCACCAAGCCGGCGGCAAGAGCGATGCCCGAAAATGGTGCCGCGCCGCCTGCCCCGCCATCGCTGCTGGCGACGTCACGCGTCGACGGGGGGACACCGGACCGGTCTTCGGAGCGCGTACGGCCGGGCCGGTGGCCCCTGACCGGTGGGTCCGCCACGGCGCGGGTGCCGGGCCGCGTGGCCGGGGTGGACCGGCCGTGGTGCCGCCCGCCCGGCCCGGGGCAGGCCCCGAACTTCTCCGGCGGAAATGCTGCGGGCAGCATGGACACACCCCGGCCGAAAGCCGTGATCGCGCATAAGGGTACGCCGAACTGGCAACGTGATCACCCGTGCGGCGGGAACCCGACACCAGCCACCCCGGCCAAACATCGTGAGGTCTTTTCGGTGATGTGAACGGGTGCCCGACGCAAGGGTGTCCGCCGCGATACCGTCAATGACCTGCATCGATTCGCAAAGGTTATGGCCCTTATTGCCACCACCTCCGGTCGGCGGTAGCGTTTCGCCCGGCAACATGAGCGCAGCCTAGGTAGCCGCGGGGGAAGGGGCACCGTCATGCGGCCTGCGGTCCATGCCCACGTAACGGGCAAGCGGGACCACAAACCATTTGATACCGTCACACCGGACCTGTGTCGTTGCGCTTCTTGGGCTGTTCACGCCGGAAGTGCCCACAGATGATCAATCTTGCTGTCACGGGGTCCTCATTCCGTACCGCGTCCGACCCCTTGCGAAGGGACGAGGCGCGGGCCGCCCGCCGGGTACTGGCGGAGTTCCGCGCGCTGGGGCCGCTGGAGGCGGTGGTCGCGGGCCGACTGGTCGACCTGGGCGCACCGAAGCAGCGCGCGCTGTTGGCGTTGCTGGTGAGCCGGGCCGGCCAGCCGGTGGCGGTCGAGGTGATTCTGGAAGCGCTGTGGGCGGAGCACCCGCCACCGTCGGCGATGGCCTCGTTGCAGGCGTACGTGGCCAACCTGCGCCGGGTGCTGGAGCCGGACCGGGCACCACGGACCCCGGCCACGGTGCTGCGCACCTGCCCGCCCGGCTACCTGCTGGACGGGCGGGTCATCGACGTCGACGTCGACCGGTTCAGCGGACATGCCACGGCCGGCTGGCAGGCGTGGGACGGGGGCGACGCGCAGCGGGCGTTGCGCGAGTTCGAGATCGCCCTGTCGCTCTGGCGCGGGCAGGCCTACACGGAGGTGGCCAACGCGACCTGCATCGTGCCGGAGGTGGCGCGGCTGGAGGAGCTGCGGCTGTCGGTCGTCGAGGCACGCTGTGCGGCGCTCCTGGCGGTCGGTGCCCACGAGGTGGCCGTCGCCGAACTCGACGCGTTCGTCCATGCCCATCCGCTGCGCGAGTACGGCTGCGAGCTGTTGAGCCTGGCGTTGTACCGGGCTGGCCGGCAGGCCGACGCGCTGGGTGTGCTGCGGGCGATCCAGCGGCGGCTGTCCGAGGAACTGGGCATCGACCCCCGACCGTCGCTCCAGCACCTTGAGCGCGAGATTCTCAACCAGGTGCCGGCGTTGGAGTGGCGGCCCGCCCCGCCGGTCGCGGTGCCGACCGGGCCCGATCGGCCCGCCGGCACGGGGCGGGGCCGGACGACCGGCCCGCCCCCACCGGCGGCACCGTCCCCGTTGGTGGACGGTGAGGTCTTCGTCGGCCGGGAGGACGAACTGCGACAACTGCTCGACGCGCTGACCGGGACGGCCGGTCGGGGCCGGGTGGTGACTGTCTCCGGTGAGCCCGGCATCGGCAAGACCAGCCTGCTGCGTCGGTTCGCCATGCTGGCGGGCGCGCCGGTGCTCTGGGGCAGCTGCCCGGAGCACGTCGTCGCACCACCCCTCTGGCTGTGGGAGCAGATCCTGCGGGCCGCCGGCACCTGCTTCCCGCACCAACCCGTACCCGGACCGGTGGCCGAACTCCTCAACGGCGACCACCAGCAGATGGTGGACGGCGCGGGGGTGGCCACGGCCACGCTGCGCCGGTTCGAGGCGATCCTGCACTACCTGACCGACGCCTCCCGGGCCGCGCCGTTGGTGATCGTGTTCGACCACCTGCACCGGGCCGACGCGAGTTCGCTGAGGTTGCTGTCCCACCTGGCCGAGTCGGTGCCGGAGAACCGTCTCCTGCTGGCGGTCTCCTACCGGTCGGGGGAGGCGGCGTCCCTGACCGAGACGCTGGCCGCGCTTGCCCGCTCGGAGCTGACCCGGATAGAACTCGCCGGCCTGGGTGTCCGGGAGACCCGGTGCCTGGCCGGCGACCTGCTGCACCGTGAGGTCGGTAGGCCGACCGCCGAGGGGCTCTGGGAACGCACCGAGGGCAACCCGTTCTTCCTGCGGGAACTCATCAAGCTGTTGACTACCGAAGAGCATCTCGCGCAGCCGCACACGGTGCCGGTGCCCGTGCCGGTACGCGAGGTGGTGCTCCGGCGGTTGGGCTGTCTCGCGCAGTCCGCGGTCGACGTGGTGTCGGTGGCCGCCGTCGCCGGCCGGCACTTCGCCATCGAGATCGTCGCCGAGGCGGCCGGCGTCGGGATCGAGTCGGCGTTGGAGACCATGGACGCCGCCGGCGCGGTGGGCCTGATCGTCGAGGACGAGCAGCGACTGGGATGGTTCCGGTTCACCCACGCCCTGGCCGCCGAGGCGCTCTACGAGTCGATCGGGCGGCTGCGTCGGGTCAGGCTGCACCGACGGATCGGGGTGGCCGCGGTCCGGGCCTGGGCGGATGTCCCGGAACGGGCCGCCGAGATCGCCCGGCACTGGCTGCTGGCCGCCGAACTCGATCCCGCAGCCGCCGCCCGGGCCTGCACGTACGCGGCCGTCGCGGCGCGGGCGGCCGACACCCGACTGGCGTTCGGGGAGGCCGCGACACTCTGGCGGCAGGCCCTGACGGCCGCGGAGTTGGCCCAGCGGGAAAACGTCGACCGGTATCCGCTGCTGCTCGGTCTGGGCACCAGCCTCTACCGCGCCGGGAACCCGCGCGACGGACTCCCCGTGTTCATCCAGGCCATCGAGGAGTCCCTGGTCGTGGGGGAGGCCAGCGGCAAACCGGCCACCTCCCGCCTGGTGGCGGTAGCGGCGGCGGCGGTCGGCGAGCCGCTCTGGCGTCAGGCCGGCGACGGCGAGGCCGGCCGTCGGCTCGTCGACGCGTTGGAGCGCGCGCTGGCCCAGGTGACCGACCCGGTGTCCCATGCCCTGCTGCTGTCCTGCCTGGGCGTGGCCCGCCTGCGCGACGACGACCGGGGCCGCCGGGTCGCCCTGTCCGACGAGGTGCTGCCGCTGGCCCGGCTCGCGAACGACACCCTGGCCCTGGCCGGCCGTCCCCAAGTCGACGCCAACCGGTCGAACAGTCCCGGCCAAGCCCGGTGGTCGATGCTCGACGGCAGATCCGAGCAGGGGGCGAACCGTAACTGACCATCAGCCGGTCCGGGACGTTCCGTGGTGGGTGCCGGTGTCACCTGTCGTGGTGCGGCAGCAAACAATTCGGAGGGATCAGTACATGACGCCAGAAGCCACGCTCGTCCGGTTCCGTGAGTACATGGTGGGGCCGACGCGGTTCATGAACCTGCTGTCCTGTTTCGAGCTCGGTCTGATCGATCGGTTGCGGGAGAATCCCGGGCTGACCGCGGTGAAGCTCGGCGATGCGGTGGGGGTGAAACCGGATGCGGTGGAGCAGCTCCTGCAGTTGATGGTCAAGGAGGGCTTCGTCGCGTACGACGAGGGTTCGGGTGCCTATTCGCTGGACGCGCTCGGCGGCGTGGCGGAGGCCGACCTCGACCGGGCGCTCGCCTTCATGAAGATGATCAAAGTCGCCATGCTCCGGCAGATGTTCTACCTCACCGAGAGTGTGCAGACCGGAACGCTCGTGGGGCTCAAGGAGTTCTACGGCTTCCACGGCACGCTCTTCGACGCCGCGGCCGAACACCGGGACATCCTCGAATCGTGGGGCCGGTTGGCGCAGTTGGAGACCGGCCACGTCTACGGCTGGTTCTTCGAGAACCTCGACATTCCGGCCGGCGCACGGGTGCTCGACCTGCTCGGCGGGAACGGTCTCGGATCGATCATGACCCACCGGACGAAGGCGTCACCGGGCCTGCACGTGACGAACTTCGACGCGCCCGGCAGGGAGGAAGAGTCGCTGCGCAACTTCCGGGAGCACGGCGTCGAGGAACACTGCTCGTTCGTCGGCGGTGACATCTTCACGGACGTCCCCGCCGGGTTCGACGTGGTGCTGATCAAGCACTACCTCGACATGTACGACAGGGGCGACGTCCTCAAGATCCTCAAGAGCGCCAACGGGGCGCTGGAGGTCGGTGGTCAGCTCGTGATCCTGGCGCCGGTCTATCCCGAGGACATCACCGATCCCGACGACTCCCAGGTCGACTTCTTCCCGACGTTCCTACTCGGCTGCGCCACCGCCCAGGGCGGGTTGCAGAAGGTGTCGACGTACCGCGACTGGCTCGCCGAGTGCGGCTTCGAGCTGACCCGGGTGGTGGGCAAGGACCCCGCCGAGATCCCACCGGACGCCATCCCCAGGCGGTTCATCCTCTTCGCGACGAAGACCGCATGACCAGCCGGCACCGGAGCGTCCCACCGATCCTCGTCGCCGGCATCGGGTGCGAACTGCGCCCCCACACCCGAGCAGGAGCAGCATGACCAGCGACCAGCCCACCCCGGACCGCATCATGCACCTCGTCAACGGCTACTGGGCCACCGGCATCCTCGGTGCCGCGGCGAGCCACTCGCTCTTCACCCACCTGGAGGCCGGCACGGACACCGTCCGCGAGTTGGCCGACCGGTCCGGCATCTCCGAGCGCGGGGCGCAGACCCTCCTGGACGGGCTCGTCGGCCTCGGCCTGGTCGAGCTGCACGACGGTCGCTACCGCAACACCGCCGAGGCGACCACCTTCCTGGTCGAGGGGAAACCCACCAGCCTGAGCGAGTTCGCCAAGCTCAAGATGACCCACATGGCTGCTCTGGCGGACCTGCCGGAGGTGGTCCGTGCCGGCGGACCGGTCAGGGCCGCGACCGTGGAGGTCGCCGACAACCCCCACTGGAAGAAGGTGGTGACGGCCATCGCCCCGCAGTCCGTTCCGGTCACGGCGATCGTCGCCGGGCTGCTGGGACTGGCGGACGCCGGCGAGATCTCGATCCTGGATCTCGGCGGCGGCTCGGGGATCTTCTCGGCCACCTGGCTCGGGTTGAACCCGGCGGCCCGGGCCACCCAGCTCGACTGGGCACCGATCAACGCGATCGCCCGCCGGCTCGTCGCCGAGCGGGGGGTCGACGACCGGTTCACCTGCATCGACGGGGACTTCCACAGCACCGGGTTGGCGGCCGCCGCCTACGACGTCGTGGTCTACTCCCACGTGGCCCACCAGGAGGGGCCGGAGGACAACACGGCCCTCTTCGCGAAGGTGCGCGGCGCCCTCCGGCCCGGTGGGACCCTGGTCATCTGTGACTACGTCGTCGACGACGACCGGAGCGGCCCCTCCTTCTCGTTGATCTTCGCTGCGGAGATGCTGCTCAAGAGCAGGCGGGGCGGGACCTGGCGGCGGGCCGACTACCTGGCATGGCTCGCCAAGGCCGGCTTCGAGGACGTCACCTTCCACCCCACTCCGTCGCCGACCACGGTGATCCTCGCCCGCTAGCCGGGCCCACCCCGTGCTTCTGCCGCTGCCGACGGGTCGGCCCGTGTTCCGCGCGCCGATCCGGACACCTGGAGGATGAATGTCCGAGCATGCCGAGTCAGCAGACCTCTATCCGGCCATCGAGGAATCGGCCCGGTTGCTGGAGGTGCCCTGCTCGCGGGAGCGGGTCCAGCCCATCCTGGACGCGTACGCGGATTCGCTGCCGAGTGCCGTCATCGCGTTCCGGGTGGCGACCGGGGCGCGGTACCAGGGTGATCTCGACTGGCGCTTCACCGTCGGAAAGGACACCGACCCGTACGCCGTGGCGGTGTCGAACGGGCTCACCGGGAGGACGGACCACCCGGTCGGTGCCCTGCTCGACGAGATCCGCGAGGGCTGCCCGATCGCCGGTTACGGAATCGACTTCGGCGTGGCCGGCGGATTCAAGAAGATATACGTCTTCTTCCCGCCGGACGGCATGCAGTCGCTGGCCACGCTCGCCGCATGTCCCTCGATGCCCCGCAGCCTGGCCGACAACATCGGGTTCTTCGCCCGTCGCGGCCTCGACGACAAGGTGAACACCTTCGGCATCGACTACCGGCACCGGACGGTGAACGTGTACTTCGGCGCGCTGCCCGCCGCGTGCCTCACCCCCGAGGGCGTCCTGTCGATGACCCGCGAACTCGGTCTGCCCGATCCGGGTGAGCGGATGCTCCGGCTCGCCCGGCACTCCTTCGGTATCTACGCCAGCCTGGGCTGGGAGTCCTCGGCGGTCGAGCGCTTCTGCTTCGCCGTGATGACGTCGGATTCGGCATCCCTCCCGGTCCCGCTCGAACCGAAGATCGAGCAGTTTCTCCGGGGGCTGCCCAACAACGCCGCCGACAGCAGGTTCGTCTACTACGCGGGGGTGTCGTCGACCGGTGAGGACAACTACAAGGTCCAGTCGTACTACAACTGGCAGCCCCGGATGCTGGACCAGATGCTGCTGTCCGACTCGGGTACGACAAGCGGGTGACGTCGCGCCCGCTGCCGGGTCCGTGACCGTCGCCATGTGAGAGAGGAGTGGTGCTGATGAGCGACTCCCCGGATGTTCTCGACCTTACCGGGACGGTGCAGGACTTCCTCACCTCGATGCACACCGCCGGACCGGTCCGGCAGGTGCGGCTGCCCAACGGCGTACCGGTCTGGATGGTCACCCGGCACACCGAGGTGCGGGAGGCGCTGAACGATCCACGGCTGTCCAACCGGGACCGCAACGACTGGTTCGACCAGGGCGCGTTGAGTCCGCAGGTGCGGTCCGCGATGAACACGTCGATGCTGCGGATCGACCCGCCCGACCACACCCGGCTGCGCAAGCTGGTCGCCAAGGCGTTCGTGCCCCGGCGGATCGAGGCGCTGCGTCCCCGGGTCGAGCAGCTCTCCGGGGAGTTGCTGGATCGGCTGGCGGCCGGGCCCGCCGAGGCGGACCTCGTCGCCGGGTACGCGTCCCCGCTGCCCGTCCAGGTGATCTCCGAACTGCTCGGGGTGCCGGTCGAGGACCGGGCCAACTACCGCAGGTGGGCCGACGCGTTCAGCGCCGGGCTGGGAGCGCCGGTCTTTCCGGTCCGCGAGGTCACCGACTTCGTGGCGCACCTTCAGGATCTGGTCGCCCGGCGTCGGGCCGAACCGGACGACGCGCTGCTGTCGGCGTTGATCGCCGCCCGGGACCAGGCCGACCGGCTCACCGAGGACGAGTTGATCTCGACGGCCTTCCTGTTCGTCGTCGCCGGCCACGAGACCACGACGAACCTGATCGGCAACGGCCTCTACCTGCTGTTGCGGACCCCGGAACTGGCCGACCACATCCGGGCCCACCCCGAGGACCTGCCCCGGGCCATCGAGGAGTTCCTGCGGTACGAGAGCCCGGTGACGGGTGCCGCGTTGCGTACCGCCACCTCGGCGATGGACCTCTTCGGCGCGGAGGTGGCGGCCGGTGACCTGGTCATGGTGTCCCTGCACGCGGCCAACCGGGACGGCACCGCGTTCGCCGACGCCGACCGGTTCCTGATGAACCGCGAGCGCAACCCGCACCTGTCGTTCGGCTACGGCATCCACTACTGCATGGGGGCACCGCTGGCCCGGATGGAGGCACAGGTCGCCATCGGGGATTTCCTGGCCCGGTTCCCGCAGGCCCGCCTGGCGGTGGACGCCGACGCCATCGAGTGGCAGCCGGGCCTGCTCACCCGGGGGTTGGCCGCCCTGCCGGTCCGGCTCGCCGGTTGACGCCGTACGCCACCGACGTCGTACGGCGACCCGCCGCCGGTCGGTTCGGGACCTCGACGGGCCCGGCCCGACCGGCGCGCGGCACCCTTCCTCCGGCTGTCGCCGGGGGTCGGATCAGGCCGGGCGGCCCGCCTTCAGCGCGGCCGTGGTGTCGACCACCCGGCGGGCCTGGTAGCGGGCCGCCTGGAGGGTGACGTCACCCGGCGCGCCACTGCCGGCCACGTGGGAGGTGCCGTAGGGGTTGCCCGACTGGAACTGGATCGGGTCGGTGTAGCCGGGCGGAACGATGATCCCGCCCCAGTGGTAGAAGACGTTGGACAGCGACAGGAGGGTCGACTCCTGCCCGCCGTGCGGGGTGTTCGAGGCGGTGAAGGCCGAGTAGACCTTGTTCGAGAGCTTGCCGTGGAACCACAGCGGACCGAGGGTGTCGATGAACGCCTTGAGTTGGCTCGACACGTTGCCGAAGCGGGTGGGGGTGCCGAACAGGGCCGCGTCGGCCCAGTCCAGGTCGTCGCCGGTGGCCACCTCGACGTCGGCGGTGTCCCGGACGTGCTGGGCCCACTCCTCCCGCGCGTTGATCGCCTCGGCCGGAGCCGTCTCGGCCACCTTGCGCAGGCGTACGTTCGCGCCGGCCTTCTCCGCCCCCTCGGCCGCGGCCTTGGCCAGCGTGTGCACGGTGCCGGTGGCGCTGTAGTAGATGATCGCGAGGTTCACTGGTTCCATGATCGTTTTCTCCCGGTCGGCGGTGCCGTGACGATGGCCCTGGATCAACTGCTGACGGAGTACGGGCCGAAGCGACCCCCGACCACGAAACCGGCCGGCACCGGTGGCACGAGGTCCACCACGGCGGTCCCGGTGTCGCACAGGGCGAGGTTCATGTCAGGTTCTCCCCGCGGGTCGCTGGGATAGTGTTCGGCCTACTGATACGACGAAACAGCCCTGCCGAATGTCAGGCGGCGCTTCGATTCCGCAGCTCCGGGCGCCGTCGTCGAACCGGTGGGGAAGCGGACGATCAAGGGAGTCGGCGTCAGCATGACCAACCCCACCGGGCCCGGGCTGGACTGGCCCGATCCGGCCCCGAGCGGGCTCGTGAGCGAGCGGCCCCAGCTCATCGGTCTCGCGTACCGGCTGCTCGGGTCCCTGGCCGACGCCGAGGACGTCGTACAGGAGGCGTACGCCCGCTGGTACGCCCTCTCCCCTGACCAGCGGGGGGCCATCGAGACCCCGGGTGCGTGGCTGGCCCGGGTCGCCGGCCGGATCTGCCTCGACGTGCTCGGCTCGGCCCGCGTCCGGCGGGAACGCTACGTGGGGGAGTGGATTCCGGAGCCCCTGCCCGACAGCGCCGGGTGGACCGGCGACGGTACGGGCGACCCGGTCGACCGGGTCACCCTGGACGAGTCGATCAGCATGGCCTTCCTGGTGGTGCTCGAATCGACGACACCGGCCGAGCGCGTCGCGTTCATCCTGCACGACGTCTTCCGGTACTCCTTCGCCGAGGTGGCCGAGGTCGTCGGCCGTTCGCCGGCCGCGTGCCGCCAGTTGGCCTCGTCCGCCCGCCGTCGGGTTCGCGGGTCGTCCGCGCCCAGGGTGCCGGCAGCCCGGCAGGCCGGCATCGTGCGGGCCTTCAAACAGGCGTGGGAGACCACCGACATCGACGCGCTCGTCGGTCTGCTGACGCCGGACGCCACCGCGACCGGCGACGGTGGCGGGCTCGTCAGCGCCGAACTCCACCCGATCGAGGGTGCCGAGCAGATCGCGCGGTTCTTCGCCGACCGGGGCGGCGCGGCATCCGGCATCCGGCTCCTGGAGCGCACTGTCAACGGTCAGCCCGGTCTGGTGGCGCAGGTGGCGGGCGGCGTCGGCGCGGTGCTGGCGTTCGACATCGAGGGTGACCGGATCAGGCGCATCTGGACGGTCCTCAACCCCGACAAGCTCCGCGCCTGGACGGCCGGCTGAGCCGTGGGGCGTGTCCGGGCGCAGGCGTCCGGGAGCGTCGCGGGCGGGCCACCCCGGGCCCGCCCGCGACCGGTACGGCGGCTACCTGGTGCAGGTGACGCCGTTGAGGGTGAACGCCGTCGGTGCGGCGGCGTTGCCGGTGTGGTTGGCCTGGAAGCCGATGCTGACCGAGGCGCCGGGGGCGATGGTCGCACCGGATGATGCAAGTCGTTGACAAGCATCGATGTATTGCCGCACGGTGGAGGCATGTCAGGGGTCCGTTCGTCCGCGCTGCGCCGCCGGGTGCGGCCCGGCCTGCTCGCCGCCGTCGTCTCGTCGATCGCCGTGCTCGGCACGGGATCGATCGCCGTGCCGGCCGCCCTCGCCGGCACCACGACGCCCCCCGGACCGGCCGCCGGTGGACACCCCGCGGTCGCGCCCGCGCCGGTCGGTGCCGCGGTGCCCCTGACGGGAGCGGCGGCGACCGCGCCGCCCACCACCCCGCCGGGCACCCCGAACACCTCGCCCTTCCCGCCGGGCGTGCCCACGAACGTCGTCGCCAGCCAGGTCCGGACGGGTTCGGTCACCCTCACCTGGACGGCCGCGACCCCCGGCTGCTGCGCCATCGCCGGCTACGACATCACGTACTACAGCCCCTTCGACGACGTCGTCATGTCGGCCAGCGTCGGCAACGTCACCACCACCACGATCACCAGCTACATCAGCGCGGGCCGGCAGTACCTGTTCCGGATCTCCGCCCGGGACGTCGTCGGGCACCGCTCCCTGTCGTCGGAGCCGGTGACCGTGGTCACCCCGGTCACCGACACCGGGCCGGACACCACCCCGCCGAGCGCGCCGCAGAACCTGACCCTCGGCGACGTGACCGACTCGACCGCCACGCTCTCCTGGTCGCCGTCGACCGACGACGTCGGGGTACGCGGCTACAACGTCTACCGCTTCGACGGCTGGTACACCTCGGTCCTGGTCGCCACCGTGCCGACGACGACGTACACGGTCGCGCTCCCGCCGCCGCCGTCGCCGCCGCTGCGCTACCAGTTCTACGTGCGTGCCCGGGACGCGGCCGGCAACGTCTCGATCGCCTCCAACACGGTCACCGCGCCGACGACGACCACCCCGCCGACGACACCCATGCCGCCGCCGCCCACCTGTCGGGTGACCTACCAGAACCAGTCCGAGTGGCAGGGCGGGTTCGTCACCGTCGTGACGGTCCAGAACACCGCCACCGCGCCGGTGGACGGCTGGACGCTCACCTTCAGCTTCCGGGGAGACCAGCGGATCACCTCCGGGTGGAACGCGACGACCAGCCAGAGCGGGGCCACGGTGACGGCCCGCAACGTCGACTGGAACCGCGTCGTCGCGGCGAACGGCTCGGTGAGCTTCGGCATCCAGGGCAGCTGGAACGCCAGCAACGCGCCGCCGACCAGCTTCGCGCTCAACGGCGGCCCCTGCACCGTCGGCTGAGCCGCGTACCGGCGGACCCGGGTCAGGTCCGGGCGGGCCGCCGGGTCCGTGGGTCGCCCTCCTGCACCGTCTCGACGACCGCGAAGACGACGCCGACGACGGTCAGCAGCACCAGTGAGACGACGGACGGCAGCGCGACGGTCAACGGCGCCAGCACGGTGACCATGCCCGCGCCGATGAGCCGGTGGCGGCTGACGGTCCGGAAGATCCGCAGCCAGAACATCTGGTTGCCGAGCAGGTACAACGCCACCCCGAGGAACAGCGTGTAGTGGCCCAGCAGGGCGCCGTGCCGGTCCTGGGACGCGGCCAGGGTCTGGTGCAGGCCGTAGGCGACCAGGACGATCCCGGCCACCATCGGCAGGTGCAGATAGGTGTACGCGTCCCGCGCGGCGCGGACCCGACGGTCCCCCTCGTAGGCCCCGAGTGCGATCCGGGCCGCGTCGATGCCGGTGAAGTAGCTCCACCAGATCGTGCCGAGGGCCACCACGGACGCGACGACGACGATCAGCGTGGGAGCGGAGATCGGTTCGTCGTCGATGGAGACGCCGACGGAGAGGACCGCCTCGCCGAAGGCGATCAGGATGACCAGGGCGTGCCGGTCGGCCCAGTGCCGGACCAGCCTGATCCGCCACAGCCGCCCGCCGGCCCAGTAACCGGCGACGTACTGCACGAGCAGGGCGGCCACCCAGAGCAGCGTCATGGCGGGGTGCCGGGTCACCGACTCGGGGGCGACCAGCTCGACTGCGGCGATCGTCAGCAGGATGACGATGGTGGCCGCCGTGGCGACGAACCGGGTTCTGGTGCCCCGCAGGTCGGCGTTCTCCCGGACGAGCTGCCGGAAGATCAACGCCTGCATGAGCTGGATGGCGATGTAACACCCGATGACCAGCAGCGGGCCGGGCAGGCTGTCCGGCAGGGGGACGAAGGCCTGCGGGATCGCCAGCCCGATCAGCAGCACCGCCGTCATGATGCCCGCCGTGCTCAGCCGTACCACCGTGCTGTCGTGCCGGACCGCGTTGGCCAGCCAGGTGTACGACGTCCAGGCCCACCAGAGCAGCGCCAGCAGGATCATGCCCTGGGCCAGGCCGAGCAGGGTCGGGAAACGGTTCATCACGGCGGTGACCTCGATGAAGGCGTACACGAACACGAGGTCGACGAAGAGTTCCCGGGGGTCGACCGTCCCGACCTGGATCTTCTCCGACTCGACCGACTCGTGGAGTTGCCGGTGCCGCTGCCGGAAGGCGGTGTTGTCCAGCACCACCATCGCGCAGGTGGCGACGACCAGCACCACCAGCGCCTGCACCTCGGAGATCCGACCGGCCACCGTCAGCAGCACCGTCAGCAGCGCCACCCCCGTCAGCGGACCCCGACCCAGCAGCCGGACCGCCCGCCACTCCACGGCGACGAGCGCCCCCAGGTAGAGCAGCACGCCGCCGTACAGGACGGCGATGCCGCCCGACGGCCACGGATGGGTGCTCCTCGGGGTGGCGTGCGTGTTGAGGTGCTTGAGCCCCAGCGCGAAGAAGATCAACCCGCCGATCATGGGCAGGTGCAGCCCGCTGTAGACGTCGCGCCCGACCCGGGCGCGGTTCCTGCCGGCGCTGGCCTTCAGGGCCCGTTCGATGATCACCTTGGCCAGGTCGAAGTAGCTCCACCACAGCGCGAAGACCACGGTGATGCCCAGCACGGCCCCGACGGCCAACTGGGAGGTCACCGGGCGGTCCACCCCGAGCCCTTCGCTGGCGCCGATCGAGATGATCGTCTCGCCGAGCGCGATGAGCACGAT
The DNA here is from genome assembly GCF_015354745.1 of Micromonospora sp. S-DT3-3-22. Taxonomy (NCBI): domain Bacteria; kingdom Bacillati; phylum Actinomycetota; class Actinomycetes; order Micromonosporales; family Micromonosporaceae; genus Micromonospora; species Micromonospora sp. S-DT3-3-22. Next base: position 54,437 of record NZ_JACGMO010000008.1, on the reverse strand, counting down.
CAGGGCGTGCCGTTCGGCCAGGTGCCACGGCGAGACGACCCGCCAGCCACCCCTGCTGGCCACCACGAGGATGAGAGAGTCGATCAGGAGGGCGCTCGCGAACAGCACCACCTGCACCAGTGCGGCGTCGACGGTCGTCGGCAGCAGGGGCGGCACCAGGGCGGAGGCGAGCAGCACCAGCCCGCCGGCGACGAAGATCAACCAGGCGGCGACCGCCGACCGCCGTCCGCCCTCCCCCCGGTGGCGGACGAACGTGAGGACGACCATGGTGGTCGCCCGGATCGACAGATATCCACAGATCAGCACCAGCGGGCCGGGTAGACCGCCCTGCCGGTCGGTGAACGCCTCGGGTATCGCGACCCCGATCACCAGCAGGGCGGCGGAGATGCCGAGCATGATCGGGGGCATGACCCCCCGGTCGAGGTGCACCACGTTGCCGAGCCAGACGCACGGCGTCCAGCAGTGCCAGATGAGCAGGATCACGAGCGCGCCCTGGACCAGCCCGAGGGGGCTGAAGTGCTCGCCCATCAGCGTGGTGACGGCCAGGAACGCGAACACGAAGAGCAGATCGACGAAGAGCTCGACCCAGCTCACATCGCCGATGGCCCCGGGGTCACGGGCCACCAGACGCCGACCCCCGGCTGTCGGGTGTGGCGCGGGATCATCCCTCCGCACCCGATAAGCCTCGCAAACCGGACACGGATTGTCCCGCCAACCCCGATTAGCAGAGTGAACGACCGAATCTGAGCAGAAATCACCAACGGGGCGGACGCCAACCGGGGCGTGCCGGTGCCTCCCCCCGTACGGGAGGCACCGGCACGGTAAACGGTCACCCCGGTCGGGGCCGGCCGGACCGTCAGGTCAGCGGCGTCAGCGTGAACCGCTGGTTGGTCTGACCGTGACAGTCGTAGAGCTGGACCTGCGCCCCGTTGGCCGTGCTCCAGACGTCCAGGCACCGCCCGGACTGCACGCTGCTGATGGTGCCGTTGGCGTTGACGTTCCACTGCTGGTTGGTCTGGCTGTGGCAGCCGTAGATCTGGACCGCCGCACCGTTACCGGAGCCGGCCGCGTCCAGGCACATGTCGCCGTACACCCGGAGTTGCTTGCCGGAGGTGTACGTCCACGACTGGTTGGCCTGCCGGTTGCAGTCCCAGAGCTGCACCCGGGTGCCGTTGGCGCGGGAGGCGTTGGGCACGTCGAGGCACCGGTTGGACTGCGCGCCGACGATCAGGCTGGCGGTGCCGGGCGGGTTGCCGGTGGGCGAGCTGGTCGGCGTCTGGGACGGGGTCGGGGGTGGGGTGTCCGACGGGGTCGGCGGCGGGGTGGTCGGCGTCGACGGCAGCAGCGGGCAGGTGCTGCGGTAGCTGACCACGCCGTTGTTGTCCGCCAGCGGGCAGAGGAACTGGCTGTACCGGGCGTCGTTGTCGACGAACATCTTGAGGAACGGCAGCATGGTCCGGATCAGCACCGGGTTCGACCGGCCGACCATGAACCCGTGGTCGGCCCCCGCGACCTCCAGGTAGGCGCTCTCCGTCGTGGCCGGGAGGCTGTTGTAGAGGCCGGTGGCGTAGGACGGGGTGACCACCGTGTCGGCCTGCCCGGCGAAGACCATCGTGGGCACCCGGTCGTTGGCCAGGTTCGACGACGGCGAGTACGGCGCGATGCCGACCGCCGCCTTCAACGACGAACGTCGCAGGGCCGCGCTCAGCGCCCCACCGCCGCCCATGGAGTGACCGGAGACCGCCAGCCGGTTGGGGTCGATCCGGTCCCGTACCGGGCTCTGCTGCACCAGGTAGTCGAGCGCGGCGAGCAGTTGGGTGCCCCGGGCCGTGTCGAAGTCGTTGCGGCTGTTGGTCTCGATGCCGATCACGACGAAGCCGTGGGAGGCCAGCCACGGGCCCATCCAGGCCAGCTCGGCGGAGAACAGCGCGTTGTAGCCCGGCGAGATCGCGACCGCGCCGAAGGTGCCCTGGCTGGTGTCGGTCGGGTAGTAGATCCGGCCGCCGTTGAAGCCGTACCCGGTCGGGACGGCGACCGAGGTGTTGGCGAACGGGCCGTTCACGGACGCGACGCTGCTCCGGGTCGGGTCAGGACCCCGCTGGTACGGGTTGTCGGCGGCCGACGCCGTCCCGGTCGCCACCGTCATGGTGAACAGCCCGACGAGGGCGGCGGCGATCCCGGCCGCGGCGAGCGTGACCAGCCTTCCCCGCCGGCGGGGGGAGACCCGGGCGGGGCGGGGCTGCTCCGGGGGCGGGGAGTGCGGTGCGTGTCCTCGCACTGTCGGTACCTCCTGGTGGTGGGTGGTGGGTGACCCGTAGCATGCTGTTAACGTTCACGTTCATCGATGGATTTCAGGTTGGCAGGTAATCCCGGGGTTTTCAACCGGTAGTTTCGAGCAGGTGACCCGATAGTTTCGGAGCCCGCCTTGACGGGCGCGGCGACGCGGCGGCCCTCCCCGCACGCCACGGAGGCGTCCGGGGAGGGCCGGTGGTCGGGACGGGTCGAGGGGCTGTGCGGCCCCGGGGTCGATGGCTCGACAGCCGCCCGTCGGTCAGCCCGTGGTGCAGGAGCGGATCTGGGGGCGGGCGCTGCTGTTGCCGTTCATCATCGTGGTGAAGCCGAAGGTGTTGCCGCTGCCGTTGGACCGCATCGTCATCACGTAGCCGGAACTGTCCCAGCTGGGGGTGCCGTTCCAGGTGGTGTTGACCCGCTGCGGCGCGGTCAGCGCCACCACCACCGTCCAGTTGCCGCCGCCCTGGACCGTCACGGAGGTGTTGTACCGGTCGCCCCACACGTTGGGGTACGTCGCCGTCGCGGTACACCCGCCACCGGCCGGCGGAGTGGTCGGCGTGCCGGTGGGCGGGGTGGTCGGGGTGCCGGTCGGCGGGGTGCCGTCCGGGGCCACCGCCCGGCCGGTGCTCGGCGAGATCATGCCCGGGCAGAGGCCACGGCTGTTCAGGTTGGCCACGATCTGCGGGATCGCGTCGCGGGTGTTCTGGATGCCGTCGTGCATCAGGATCACCTGGCCGTCCTGGAGACGGCCGGCGTTGGAGACGATCTGGCTGACGCTCGCGCCGTTCCAGTCCTGGGAGTCGACGTCCCAGATCACCTGGCGCAGGCCGAGCGACGAGGCGACCGACTGGAGGGTCGAGTTGGTCTCCCCATAGGGCGGGCGGAACAACTGCGGCCGTACGCCGGTCGCCGACTGGATCGCCGAGTTGGTCTGGGAGAGGTCCGACTGCATCTGGCTCTGGCTCATCGAGGTCATGTGCGCGTGGTTCCAGCTGTGGTTGCCGATCCACATGCCGGCGTCGACCTGGGCCCGCGCGGCGGACTGGTTGCCCTGCACGTTCTGCCCGACGTTGAACATGGTCGCCCGGACGTTGTTGGCACGCAGCACGGACAGCAGCGCGCCGGTGCTGCCGGTCGGGCCGTCGTCGAAGGTGAGACCGACGTAGCCGTTGCAGGCGGCGGCGCTGGACGGGGTGGCGGAGACCGCGACGCCGACGGCGCCCAGCGCCACGGTGGTGGCGAGCACCGCCAACCGGACGGTCAGGCGGGAGGCTCGGGAGCGGGACGGGCGGCCGGGGCTGCCGGTGCTGGAGATCATGCGCAGGTCCTCCTGGGGGCGGTGATACCTGGGGGCGCGGGGTTCTATCGAGATGCGTTGATGTCGCTGTGAATCGGAGTATTGCAGCGGCATTTCGAACGCGTCAACGACTTTCGGAAACTTTCGGAAACACGTGCGTCCGGGGCATCGGAGCTGGCGGCCCGCCGTGTGCCGCCGTCGCTACGGACCCGCCCCGCCGCCGCGCGTCGCTCCGCGCCGGCCGCTGCCGGACAGTGGGCACCCTGGACGACAGTGGAGCCATGGACACCGTCGCGGAGCTGACCATCGTCCGGCACGGGCAGAGCGTCGCCAACGTCGCGTTCGCCGAGGCCCACGCGCGGGGCGTCGCCACGCGCGGCCTCACCGGGCGCGACGCCGACGTCCCGCTGTCCCCGTCAGGCTGGCGACAGGCCACCCGGCTCGGCCGCTGGCTCGCGGCACAGCCCGCCGACCGGCGTCCCGACCAGGTGGTCTGCTCCCCGTACCGGCGGGCCCGGCAGACCTGGACCCGGGTGGCGGACACCGCCGCCGCCCTCGGCGTCACCCCGGCCCCGGTCGACCTCGACCGGCGGCTGGTCGACCGGCTCATGGGCGAGCTGGAACTCCTGACCCCGCTCATGATCGCCGAACGGTTCCCCGCCGAGGCGGCCCGGCTCGCCGCCGACGGCCTCTACGCCTACCGGCCACCCGGCGGCGAGACGTTCGACGACGTCGCCGCCCGTGTCCGCGCCGCCCTGGCCGATCTGCACCGCCGGCACGCCGGCCGCCGGGTGTGGGTGGTGGCCCACGACGCCGTGGTCGTCGCCGCCCGGCACGTCCTGGAAGGGCTGCCGTTCGCCGACCTCGACGCGATCCTCGCCACCACCCCCGTCGCCAACACCTCGCTCACCCGCTACGTGCCCACCCACGGCCGCCTCGACCTCGTCGCGTTCGCCGCCGTCCCGCACGCGCCGTGACCGGCTCAGCGGACCGGGTCGGGCCACGACCGGACGGCACCGGGCACCCCGGCCAGCCGGGCGAACGGCCCACCGGCGGCCAGCAGCACCCCGGGCGGTCCGCACTCCACCAACCTGCCCCGGTCGAGCACCAGCACCAGGTCGGCGTCCGCGACCGTCGACAGCCGGTGCGCGATGACCAGCCGGGTCACCGGCAGCGTCCGCAGGCCCGCCTCGACGGCCGCCTCGGTCACCGTGTCCAGCGCGCTGGTCGCCTCGTCCAGGATGAGCAGGGCCGGGTCGGCCAGCAACGCGCGGGCGAGCGCGACCCGCTGGCGTTGCCCGCCGGACAGGCCGACGCCACCGTCGCCGAGGTGGGTGTGCAGCCCCATCGGCAGGGCCGCCACGTCGTCGTGCAGCGCGGCCAGCCGTACCGCCCGGTCGACGGCCGCGTCGGACGCGTCCGGGCAGGACAGCGTCAACGCCTCGCGCAGGGTGCCCGCGCCGAGGTAGGTCTCCTGGAGGACCACCCCGATCTGCCGGCGCACCGAGGACAGGTCCAGCGTGGCGAGGTCGTGGCCGTCGACGTGGATGCGTCCCTCGGCCGGGGCGTACAGGCCGGTCAGCAGGCCGACCAGGGTGCTCTTGCCGCTGCCGGAGCCGCCCACCACCGCCACCTTGCTGCCGGGCCGGATCACGGCGGTGACGTCGCGCAGCGCCCAGGGCGACCGCCGGTCGTACCGGAAACCCACCCCGGTGAGGGTGACCAGCCCGGTGAGCCGGGGCGCGGGCGCACCCGGGATGGGCTGCTCGACCGGGGCGTCCACGATGTCGGCCAGCCGGTCCATGGTGGGGGCGAGCAGGGTGAACGACGGCAGCCGCTGGGCCAGCGCGACCGCCGGGGTGATCGCGGCGACCGCGAGCGCGGACAGGCCGGCGGCCCGCCCCGGCGAGTCGGCCTGCCGGACCGCGACCAGCAGCATCAGCACCGGGCACGCCATCGACCCGGCGGCGAGCAGCGCGTCCGAGACCGCCGCCAGCCGGGCCAGCCGGTGCGCCGCCGACACCCCCCGGTCGAACGACTCCTGCCAGCGCCCCCGCACCCGCTGCTGGGCCCCGGCGACCCGGATCGCCGCCATGCCCTGCACCGCCTCGGAGAGCCGGGCCGCCTCCTCACCGGAGGCGAGCAGTTCCTCCCGTTGCAGCGCGCCGGAGCGGCGGCCGACCCACAGCGCGATGCCCGCCTGGACCGCGATCACGGCGGCGGCCACCAGCCCCAGCACCGGCGCCAGCACGGTCACCACGGTCAGGTAGCCGACCACCAGCAGCCCGTCCAGGGCGGTGGCGACCAGCGCCGACGCCAGCAGGTCCCGGACGCCGGCCACCGCCCGGACCCGGTCGACCAGGTCGCCTGCCGACCGGCGGTGGAAGTACCGGTAGACCACCTCGAACAGCCGGTGCACCGTCTCGGTGCCGAGCCGGCTGCCGATGCGCCGTTGCAGGCTGGTCACGGTCAGCCCCCGGGCCAGGGACAACGTCCCGGTGAGCAGGGCCAGCGCGGCGACGGCGGCGAGCCAGGTCACCGCCGGGGGCGCGGCGGCGTCGATGAGCGCGGCGGTCGCCCACGGTACGGCCAGGCCGGTCGCGGTGAGCAGCACCGAGGTCGCCGCCAGCAGCGCGAGCAGCCCGGTGTGCCGGCGCAGCACCGGCACCAGCAGGTCGCGTACCGGTGACGGTGCCGGGGGCGCCGGCGGGGCGGGACCGTCGGCTGCGGCCAGCAGCACCACCCCGGTGGTGCCGGTGGAGAACTGGGCGGGGGAGAGCCGGCGGCGGCCCACGGCCGGGTCGACCACGTCGACGCCCCGGCGGCCGATCCGCTCCACCACCAGGTAGTGGTCGCCGTTCCAGTGGGCCAGCAGCGGCGTCGGCAGCTCCCGCAACCGGGTGGCGTCCCGACGCAGCGCGGGCAGGACGATCGCCCGGCAGCGCAGCCCGTGCTGCTGCGCCTCGTCGCGCAGGTCGCGCAGGCTCAGGCCGTCCCGGCCGACGTCGAGCCGGGCCCGCAGGTACGACACGGGGACCGCCCGGCCGTAGGCGGCGAGCAGCATGGCGAGCGCGCTGGGCCCACAGTCGGTGGCGGCGACCTGGAGCACCACCGGCACCCGTCGCCGGCCGGTCACCGGACCCGGGTCGTCCGGTCCCGGGGCAGCCAGAACCACTCGATGTCGGTGGTTGCCCGCCGCTGCGCCAGCCACTCGTCGAACATGGCCCGCTCGACCAGCGCCCGGATGTCGTCGTCGAGGACGGCCGGTTCCCGGTCGACCACCACCGCCGTCACCTCCGCTCCGGCGATCGTGGTCGACACCGGCCCGGCGGCGTCGCGCAGTTCGGGCGGGGCCACGGCCGCGACCGTCCGCAGGGTGCCGGCGGCCCGGCCGGCGCGGACGGCGTCGGCCACCGCCGCGAGCGCCGCCGCGCGGTCGGCGGGGGGTGTCCCTTCGGCGGTCCAGGCGATCAGGAGCCGGTCGAACCTGGACCGGTGCGCGGCGAACCACTCCGGCAGCCGGTCACCCGCCACCCGGGCGCGGAGCCGGGCGACCGCCACGGTGTGGGCGATCAGGTCGGCGAAGTCCTCGGCGGTGAGCCCCCGCTCGGCGAGCCACCGTGCGGTCGACTCGGCGTCGAGCAGCCCCTTGGCCCGGCGGTACGCGTCGGCCGCCGCCTGGAGTTCGCCGTCGTCGACCTCGGCCGGGTGCTGCTCCAGTTCCTCGGCGACCAGGCCGGTGTCGGCCAGCCGGGCGAGCACGTCGTGGTCGTACCAGAGGAAGTCGAGGGCGGTGAGCGCCTCACCCACCCGCAGCGTCCGGGTGCCGACCCGGGCGAGGTGATGGTCGGAGTGCCGGACCGCCCCGCGCAGCGGCCACGGCAGTGCCGGCGTCGGACTGTACGCCACGGAGACCGTGCCGGCGGGTTCGCGCAGCAGCACGTCGAAGGCGACCGACCCGTCGGCCGCCTCCTCGTCGCGTACCACCGCCGGATCGGCGGCGGGCCAGCGTTCCCGCAGCGGGGTGAGGCGTCGTCGGGCCTCGGGCAGGCCGGCGCGGTCGGTGGTCAGCTCCCGTACCAGGGTGACGGCGGCGTCGAGCAGGGCCGGGTCCAGGGTGGTCATGTGGTGGCTCCGGGGGTGGGGGTGGGCGCGGTGAGCAGGTCGACCACGGCGGCGGTGATGGGCAGCCCGGTCTCCTCCTCGACCCACAGGTACTGGCCGCTGGGGTTGATCTCGATGTAGACGTACCGGTCGTCGGGGGTGACGATCAGGTCGAGGGCGCTGTAGCGCAGGCCGAGCGCGCGGGTCAGCGCCACGCACCGGGCGGCGACGTCGTCGGGCAGGTCGTAGCGGCTCAGCGGGGTGTTCCGGTCGTCCTGGCGACGCCAGTCGTGCCGGGCGTGGTTCGACCGCTGGGAGTCGATGGCGGCGGTGAACACCCGGTCCCCGACGACGGTGACCCGTAGCTCGACCCGTTTGGGGACCCGCGCCTGCGCGATGAGGGGGCAGTGGCGTACCCCGTCGACGTGGCCGACGTCGCGGTGGGTGACCGGCTCGGTGAACCGCAGCAGATCGTCGCGGAGGCTGTTCAGCCCGACCTGCTTGGTGATCATCCGACCGCCGGTGTGGTCGAACAGGTCGAGAACCTCGCGGGGGTCGTTGCCGACGGCGGTGGCCGGCACGTCGAAGCCGAGGCGCAGGGCGAGCTGGAGTTGGCGGATCTTCTGCTGGGCCCGCAGCACCACCGGCCGGGGGGCGGGCAGCGCCGGCACGTCGAGGGTCTCCCAGACGTCGCCGACGAACTGCCGGCTCTCCTCGACCACGAAACCGGCGTGGGGTTCGGCGAGGTGGCGCGGGGCGACCGGGACGCCGGGGCGGCGGAACCAGACGGCGGTCACCGCGTCGAGGTCGACCGCCCGGCCGCCGGTGTCGCCCCGACCGGGGCCGTCCGGGTCGGCGTGCCGGATCAGGGTACGGGCCAGCCGCCCGTCCCGGATGGTCACCGACAGCGACGCGTGGGACGGCACGTCGGCCGGGTCGAAGCGGACCCAGGCGGCACCGCGCCGGCCCAACTCCACCTCGGCCGCGTCGGCGTGCACGTCGTCGGGGGCGGTCAGGATGAGGATCATGGGTACTCCGGGCGGGGGCCCGCCGACGGTCCGGCCACCGGTGGGCCGGATCGCCGACGGTGACGGGATCAGAAGTCGGTGTCGGTGTCCGGTCGTCCCCCGCCGGGGATGTCGTCGATGGTCTTCGACGAGCCGGCGTTGGGGCGCGGCAGGCCACCGAGCATCCGGGCGAGCTGTTCGTCCGCCAGTTCCACCCCGTCGGCGGGAATGGTGTCGATCTGTACGGTCCTGCGCTTCATGGTGCTACCTCGTATCCGTTCGCGAACGCCCACCGGCCGGGTGGACCGGCAGGTGCATGCAGTCTCGGTGGGCCGGGGTGACCTGGGCACCAGGGAAATCCCCAGGGTTGGCCCCGGGTTCTACGCTCAGCCGGTGTCCACCGAGATCACGGCCGAGCGCCTGCTGTCGGCGGCCGACCGTGCCGACCCGGACGAGGCCGCGCGCCTGCTGTTCCGGGCCTTCCTCACGCTGTCCCGGACCACCGACAGCGACCAGTTGCTCCCGCTGCTGACCCGGGTGCGGAAGGCCGACGAGGCGAGCGGCTCGGCGCGTACCGCACTGATCTACCGGACCCTGGCGGGTACGGCGGCCACCCGGGCCGGCCTCGCCGAGGGCCCGGAGCACCTCGACGCCGCCGTACGGATCTTCGACGAGCACGCCTTCGGCGACGACCCGGTGCTGGTGGAGTGCGCGTTGACCGCCGTGATGACGTTGATGCGTCCGCACGAGGCGCGCCGGTTCGCCCCGCTGCTCGCCGCGCTGGACCTGCCGCCGGCCGACCGGGCCCGGCTGCTCGCCCTGGTCGGGGTCGGTGACTGCTGGGCCGGCAACCTGGTCCGGGGCCAGGCCGAGCTGAGGGAGGCGGCCCGACTGGCCGCGCAGTGCGGCACCCCCGACGTGCAGGCCGAGGCGACCTCCTGGCTGGCCAAGTGCGACGCGTTGCGTGGTGACCTGGACGATGCCGCCGTCCACCTGGACCAGGCCCGGGAGTTGGCCGCGCAGGTCGGTTCGGCCTGGGTGGCCCGCCACCTGCCCGAGTGCACGGCCGCGCTGGCGTTCGTCCGGGGTGACCGGGAGACCTGGGCCGGGCTGCTCGAACTCGTGGTGGCCAGGGACGTCGGGGTGACCGCCGGCCTCCAGTACGAGCACCGCTGGGAGTTGGCCACCCACCACGCCCTCGCCGGCCGGTCCCGGCTGGCCGGTGACCTGCTCGCCGGGGTCGACGACCCGCCGGCCTCCTGGCCGGGAGGACCGGTGCTGCCGGCGTGGCGGGCCTGGATCCTCGATCCGGGCACGGCCACCACGGCGACCCTGACGGCGGCGGTGGACCTGCTGACCCGCCCGGTCGAGCAGTTGCTCGCCGCCCGGGTCGCCTGGCTGCTCGGCGTGCACCACGGGCGGGCCGGCCGGCGGGGCGAGGCGGCCCGGCTGCTGGAGCAGGCGTGCGCGGGGTACGCCCGGACGGGTGCCGCCGGGATGCTCACGCTGGTGATGCGGGACCTCCGCTCACTCGGTACGACCCCGCCGGGTGCCGCGCCGCCGCCGGTCGCCGCCCCGCCGTTCCCGGTGCCGGCCGGGGGGCCGACGCTGACCGAGGCCGAGGCCCGGGTCGCCACCGCGATCGCCAACGGGCTCAGCAACCGGGAGGCGGCGCAGCGGCTCTTCGTCTCGGTGAAGACGATCGAGTTCCACCTGGGCAACATCTTCCGCAAGCTCGGCGTCCGTAACCGTACGGAGTTGGCGGCCCGGCGGGCGGGTACCCGCTGAGGGTGCCGCCTGCGGGTGGCCGGGCCGTCGCGGAGGGTCCACGACCGCCGGTCCGGGGCCGGCACCTGTCGCAGATCGAATCCATTCGATATAGCATCACGGCAGGGCAGCGTCACCCCGCACGGGCGTAGGACGCGGAGTGTTCGCCATCCACCGGGCGGACCGGGCAGCCGGCCGGTGGTCATCGATGAGGCGCGACCGGGCGACCCCGGCCGGCCTCCCTGTGACGTGCTGGTCCCGCCGCAGGCGCGGTGTTCCGGTCGTCGATCCCACCAGCGGTCGACCGGTCGCGTGCCCGCCACGGCGAGGACCGGACGGAACACCGAGGAGGAAAAGCACAGATGAACGACGTACCCGCTCGACCGCGACGCCGTACCAGGAGGGCCACCCGGCTGTTCCTGGGCGGCGCCTGCGCCCTGGCGATCACCGTGTCCTCGATGGCCGTGGCGACCCTGGCCCACGCCGACCTCAGCGGACCGCCCGGGACGACGCTGAAGGCCGCCGCCGAGCGCAGCGGCCGGTACTTCGGTGCCGCGATGGGGTCGGACCGGCTCAACGACTCCGGCTTCCTGAACATCGCCGCCCGCGAGTTCGACATGATGACGGCCGTCAACGAGATGAAGCCGGACGCGACCGAACCCAACCCCGGGCAGTTCGACTTCAGCAGGGGTGACGCGATCTACAACTGGGCCACCCAGCGCGGCATGCGGTTCCGGGGCCACACCCTGGCCTGGCACGCCCAGCAGCCGAGGTTCTGGGGCAGCCTGAGCGGCAGCGCGCTGCGGCAGGCGATGATCAGCCACATCAACGGCGTGATGGCCCACTACAAGGGCAAGCTCTACGCCTGGGACGTGGTGAACGAGGCGTACGCCGAGAACGGCACCCGCCGCTCCTCCAACCTCCAGTCCACCGGCAACGACTGGATCGAGGTGGCGTTCCGCACCGCGCGGGCCGCCGACCCGTCGGTGAAGCTCTGCTACAACGACTACAACATCGAGAACTGGACGTACGCCAAGACGCAGGGCGTCTACAACATGATCAAGGACTTCAAGGCGCGCGGCGTGCCGATCGACTGCGTCGGCCTGCAGACCCACTTCACCGGCGGCAGCTCGCTGCCGGGCAACTTCCAGCAGACGCTGTCCAGCTTCGCCGCCCTCGGGGTGGACGTGGCGCTGACCGAGGCCGACGTCACCAACGCCTCGACCAGCCAGTACCAGGGCCTGACCCAGGCGTGCATGAACGTCCCGCGCTGCGTCGGCATCACCACCTGGGGCATCCGGGACAGCGACTCCTGGCGGGGCAACGAGAACCCGCTGCTGTTCGACCGCAACAGCAACCCCAAGGCGGCGTACACCGCCGTCCTCAACGCGCTGAACGCGGCCTCCACCACGGTGCCGGGGACGACGACCCCGCCGCCCACCACCCCGCCGACGACGCCACCGACCACCCCGCCCACCACGCCACCGACCACCCCGCCGACCAGCGCTCCGCCGACCACGCCGCCGCCCACCGGGCAGCCGGGCGGCTGCATCGCGACGTACCGCACGGTCAGCAGCTGGAACGGCGGCTTCCAGGGTGAGGTCACCGTGGCCAACACCGGCTCCACCGCCATCACCGGCTGGACCGTGCAGCTGACGCTGGCCGGCGGGCAGACCATCGCCAACGTCTGGAACGGCAGCAGCACCGGCACCAGCGGCACGGTCAGCATCCGCAACGCCGCCTACAACGGCTCGGTGAACCCGAACGCCTCGACCACCTTCGGGTTCCTGGTCAACGGCAGCAGCAGCACCGCACCCGGCAACATCTCCTGCACCGGCTCCTGACGGCGGGCCACCCCGCCCGTCCCGACGCCGGCCGGGCCCGCAGCCACAGGCTCCGGGCCACGGTCGGCGTCGGGACGGCACCGGCGGTCGATTCTTGCCGATGCTTCTGCCTGTTCCCGGGTCGGCGGAATCACTTGACTCATGGTCATGACGCAAACCTGGAACGCGACCCGCCGCTCGGTGGTCGCCGGCGTGCTGCTCGGCGCCACGGTGGTGGTCGGTCCGCTGACGGCACCCTCCAACGCCGCCCCCAGTCAGCCGTTCGGCGCGTCGGCGACCGCGCCGACGGCCGGGAACGACCGCTCCCTCCTCGACCTGATCCCGGCGCAGGCCCGGGACCGGATGCTCGCCCAGGCCCCGCTGGTCGACGCGGCCAACGTCGTGCGCACCGCCGTCGAGGCCGGCGCGCCGCGTGGCTACGCCGGCATCGGCCTGGTGGACGACCACGTCACCCTCTGGTGGAAGGGCGCCCTGCCCGGTGACGTCGCGGCGGCGGTGGCGACCGCACGCCGTACCGCCCCGGTGGAGGTCGTCGGGGCCACCTACACCCGCAGCGAGTTGAAGAAGGCGGCGGCGAAGCTCGCCCCCGTCGTCGACGCCGACCCGAACGACGCGGCCCACGCCGTCCGGCTGCGTACCGACGGCTCCGGGATCGAGGTCGCCGTCGACCCGAAGGCCGGCGCGAAGCAGCCGAAGCTGCCGGCGACCGGGGTCAGCACCCGCACCGTCGTCCGGGAGCGGATGGTCGAGCGGTCCCGGTACAACGACGCCGCGCCGTACGACGGCGGGATCGGCATCGGGCTGACCACCTACGGCTGCACCGCCGGCTTCGGCGTCCGCAACCACACCACCAACGCGGGCTACCTGCTCACCGCGGAACACTGCGGCCCCATCGGCCAGCCCTGGCACGTCGCCTGGAACACGAACACCAACACCGGGACGCTCGTCGGCTACTCGGTCGCCAGCAACGACGACCACGACACCATGCTGGTCTCGACCTCCTCGCCGGGCAGCCACATCTATGTCGGCGGGCAGAACGACGAGGTACGCGCCCAGGTGACCGGCTGGACCGAGGTCTTCCCCGGGCAGATGCTCTGCCAGTCGGGGTACACCTCGGCCGGTGAGCTCGGCGGGCCGGTCTGCAACCTGCGGGTCGAGTTCCACTACGACGACATCGAGGACCTGGTCGAGGCCACCCAGCTCGACGGCGACGAGGCGGCCCGGGGCGGCGACAGCGGCGGACCGGTCTACTTCGTCAACCCCAACGGCACCGTCCTCGCGGCGGGCACCACCACCCGGTCGGCCGGTCCCGGCTTCGGCTTCCAGGACTTCGCCACCGCCCGGGACGACTACGGCGACATCCGGCCGGCGACCGCCCTCGCGAGCACCTGCCGCGTGTCGTACGTGGTGACCAACTCGTGGGGCACCGGCTTCAACGCCAGCGTCACCGTCTACAACGACGGCCCGGCCGTCAACGGCTGGTCGCTCGGCTGGACCTTCCCCGGCAGCCAGCTGATCCAAGGGCACTGGAACGGCGTCTTCCAGCAGACCGGCGCGTCGGTCACGGTGGGCAACGAGAGTCACAACGCCAACATCCCGACCAACGGCGCGGTCAGCTTCGGCTTCACCGCCAACGGTTCCCCCGCCGTCCCGGTGCCCTTCACGCTCAACGGCACCACCTGCAACTGACCGGCCCGGCTGCGGTGGGACGCCGCAGCGGGTGAGCACCTGAGGGCCCCGCCGGGCTGACCGGCGGGGCCCTCGTCCCGTGCCGCCGGAGGCCGGCCGGTCCGCCCCGCCGCGTGAGCTGTGCTGATAGTTGTCGATATTGCTAGGGCGGGGTGGGCGTGCTGGAATGGCTCACAGCACCGCAGCACGGGGGCAACCGCGCTGGGGAACCGGTGTACGCGGGAGCAGCGCAGCGCCGGCAGCACGCCGCCTCGGCCGGCGCGTGCCGTACGCCGGGCCATCGCCACGACGACGGGCAGTCGACCCGCCGGCCGGCAGTTCCACCCGGCCCCGCCCACCCGGCAGCGATCACCCCCCATGGAGGACGACCATGCGCAGTTCCCTCGCGGTTCTCACCGCGGCCCTGATCCTCGGCGTCACCGCCGGCAGCGTCCCGGCCGGTGTCTCGGACGCCGCCCCGCGCTCGTGCCACCGTGACCTGTTGTTCTGCGAGGACTTCGAGCGGCTGCCGCCCGGGGGGCCCGGCACGCTGAAGTGGGGCGTCGACACCCGCCACGGCACGCTCACCGTCGAGCGCGCCCGGCACGGCAACCAGGTGCTGCACGTCCGGACCGTCGACAACGGCCGGGCCTTCCTGCGCGTCGACGACTTCGCCGCGCCGGGCAACCGCTTCTACGGGCGGATGCGGCTGCGCGTCGACGCCTTCCCCACCGCCCCGGACTGGGCGCACTTCACGCTGGTGGAGGCGACCGGAAGCGGCAGTTCCGAGGTCGTCCGCCCGGTCGGCGGCCAGTACGCGCCCACCGTCCCCGGCACCTTCTGGGGGGTGGGCGCGGACGGGGGCCCGACCGGCGACTGGACCAACTGGCGGGAGTCCGCCCCGGTCACCGAGGACACCTGGCAGTGCTTCGAGTGGAAGCTCGACCCGACGGACAACCGCGTCGCGGTGTGGATCGACGGGGTGGCGAACCCGGAGCTGACCGCCTCCACCACCGACCACGGCGGCAACGACGTCCCGTTCGTCCTGCCGGCGGTCGACACCGTGAAGATCGGCTGGCAGCTCTACCAGGGCGGCACGACGCCTGGTGAGTTCAACCTCTGGATCGACGACATCGCGCTGTCCACCAAGCGGCTCGGCTGCTGACGGCCGGTCGCGGCGACCGTCGACGGCGGATCGGACGGTCGGACCGGCCGGGGGCCGAACGGTCCCCGGCCGGCACCGTCCGATCCGGAGGGTCGGGGGTCCGGTTCCGGGCCGGGAGCGGGTTTCCCGACCGGGGCGGTGGGGGTAGAGACGGCACCGTCCGTCAGCCCACCGTCGAGGAGAGTGTCATGTCGGTACAGGTGTTCCTCTATGTCGTCGCGGTCATCCTGCTCGTGCTGGCCGCGCTGCCCATTCCCAGCCGTGGCGTCTCGCTCGCCCTGCTCGGGGCGGCGTGCGCCCTGTTGGCCTACGCCTGGCCGGTGATCACCGGTTGACCGGCGGCGGGTGGTGGTGCGGGCCCAGGTGACTGCGCTCGCCCTCGTGGTCGAGGATGCAGAGGATCTCGGCCGGGCCGTCGTGCGCGCCGAACGCGTGCGGGACCAGGGTGGAGAACTCGGCGGCCTCGTTGGTGCCGACGAGGATCGTCCGTTCGCCGAGGCGCAGGACGATCGTGCCGGACAGCACGGTGAACCAGTCCCGCCCCGGATGCACCCGCAGGTCGGTCGGGACGTCCCGGGTGATCCGTAGCTTGGCGACCGTCTGGTTGCTGTCCCGGGACAGCAACCAGGTGGTGACGCCCCGGTTCTCGTCGCAGTGCGGGCGGATCACCACGTCGTCGTCGGCGTCGGACTCGACCAGCCGGTCGAGTGTGATGCCGAGCACCCGCGCGATGGTGGCGACCTGGTCGAGGGCGATCCGGCGGTGCCCGGTCTCGATCCGGCTGAGCGTGGAGGGGCTGATCAGGCAGCGTCGGGCCAGCTCCTCCAGCGACCAGCCGCGCGCCAGCCGCAGGCTGCGTACGCGCTGGCGGACCAGGTCCTCCAGATCCCTGTCTTGCCTCATACGCAAGATGCTATGCCGTACGGGCATGGTCCGGCTACCGTCGCCGGATGGCACACGACCACCTGATCGAGCTGCTCGACCTGGACGCCGAGGTCCTGCACGACTACTTCCGCGACGTGATCGGCTGGGTCGGCCGGGAGGCCGTCGGGCAGCCCCACGTCGTCGACCTGGGGGCCGGCAGCGGCACGGCCTCCCTCGCCCTCGCCCGGGAACTGCCCGACGCCACGGTCACCGCGGTCGACCTCTCCCCGGAGATGCTGGCCCACCTGCGTTCCCGGGCCGACGCCGCCGGCCTGGGCGACCGGATCCGGACCGTGCAGGCCGACCTCGACCAGCCCTGGCCCGACCTCGGGCCGACCGGGGTGATCTGGGCCGCCGCGTCGATGCACCACCTGGCCGATCCGGCGACCGCGCTCGCCTCGGCGTTCGACGCGTTGCGGCCGGACGGGCTGCTGGTGGTCGCCGAGGTGGACGCGTTCCCCCGCTTTCTCACCGGCACGCCGGGCGAGCAGGTGGAGCGGCGGGTGCACGACGAGGCGGCGAAGCGCCGGCACGAGGCGGGCCTGCACATGCACGAGAACTGGGGGGAGCGGATGACGCAGGCCGGATTCCGCTCGGTGACCGAGCGGCGTTTCGACATCGACCTGCGGCCCCCGTTGCCCGCCGCCGCCGCCCGCTACGCGCAGGTTTCGCTGGGCCGGATGCGGCACGGGCTGGCCGACCGGCTCTCCCCGCCCGACCTCGCCGCCCTCGACGGGGCCGTGGCGGGGCTGCCGGGCCGGGACGACCTCAGTGTCCGTACCGAGCGGACGGTCTGGCTGGCCCGCCGCTGACCACCGGCCGCGTGCCGCCGGGCCCGCGCCGGGCCGGCAGTGGACCGGCGCGGGCCCGCTGCCGGACCGGCGCGGGCCTGTAGCGGCCGGGCGGGTCAGGCGCAGCCGCGGTACTGCAACGCGGCGTCCTTCATGTACGCCCAGAGCGGCAGGCCGTTCCAGTAGTCGTAGGTAAGCGTCCAGCCGTTGGCGGTGTTGCCGGTCGGGCCGGTGACGACCTGCCCGTAGCGGCGGGTGCCGTACAGGGTCGACTCGTTGGGCGCGGTGTACATGCCCGCGTAGTCCCAGACCACGGTGAAGCTGCTCGTCGTGCAGGCCGCCTGTGCCGCCCCGGCCGGGGCCAGGGCCGTCAGGGTCGTCGCCGCCACGCAGGCCGCGAGCGTACGCAGCAGATGTCGCCGAACGGTCATCGTGTCCTCCGCCGGATCGTCGGGGATGGATCTGTCACTGGGAGGCTAGACCATCGGGCCGGAGTCGGGGAGTCGATCACGGACGTCCTCCCGCACGAACGGGTCGCGCTGTCCCCGCCGCGATCGCCCCGCTCTGGCGATCAATTGTGCCGAGGGCGGTTGACTATTCAACATCTGCGGTGGCAGAAATTGTCGCAGCGTGCGGAACTTTTGCATTCTCCATTATCGAGAATGTCGGGGCCGAGAATCCCACGAATCCTTGCTGGATGACAACTGCGCTTGACCGTAATGAATTCCGGAGTTAACGTGTGTTAAGGCTGGAGGTCGTACGACAGGCCTGACGTCATGCAGGTCCGGAAGTGCGACCGGTCCGGTGATGTGCGTCGGCCACCCCGCCCGGGACGGCGCGGAAAGCCGGGCGGCAGCCACCGGAAAATGATCTGAACGCCTCCCCGTGGCTCCCTCGCGGCCCGGGCCGGCGCACTGCGGCAGAGCACCGCCATCTGGTCGGTGAACCACCGCGGAAAAGATCGGGAAGCGGTCCCCGAATTGCGGTGCCGCGCGCCCCGCGAAAACGACCGCACATTTATCGACCGCGACGGAAGAAGCTGGGTGGAATACCGTGAAGCTCCTGATGGTCGCCATGCCCTGGCAGGGTCTCGACACCCCGTCCAGCGCACTGGGAATCCTGGGGCAGTGTGTCCGGAGGCACGCCGCCGACTGGGAGATCGACGAACTGTACGCCAACCTCCGGTGGGCCGAGCACCTGCTCGTCGAGAGCGGCGGCACCCTCACCCCGACCGACTACGGCAACGTGGCGGACCAGGTGTTCCACGGCGTCGGCGACTGGGTCTTCACCCCGGCGCTGTACGACGTCGACAGCTACCGGGTCGCCGAGTTCGCCGAGTTCCTCCGGCAGCGCGGCGTGGACGCGGACGCCCCCGTCGCGATGCAGCGGCACGCCCGTGGGTTCGTCCGACGGCTCGCCGAACAGATCGCCGCCGACCCGCCTGACCTGGTCGGCTTCACCAGCACCTTCATGCAGAACGTGCCCTCCCTGGCGTTGGCGCGGGAGCTGAAGCGACTCGTGCCGGGCATCCGCACGGCGATGGGCGGCAGCAACTGCGACGGGCTCCAGGGCCCGGCCCTGCACCGCAACTTCCCCCAACTCGACTTCGTGCTCAGCGGCGAGGGCGAACGCTCCCTGCCCATGCTGCTCGACCGGGTCGCCTCGGGTGCCGACCTCGCGGACGTTCCGGGGCTCAGCTGGCGGCACGAGGGGCGGACGGTGGTGAATCCGCCGGCCCGAGGGGCGCTGCCGTTCGCGATGGTGCCCGCGCCCAACTACGACAGCTACTTCCGGGCCCTGGCGGAGACGTCGTTCGCGCCCCAGGTCCGGCCGATGGTGGTCCTGGAGACCTCGCGGGGCTGCTGGTGGGGAGAGGTCCACCAGTGCACGTTCTGCGGGCTGAACGGCTCGAACATCGACTTCCGCAGCAAGGCCCCCGACCGCATCGCCGACGAGGTGGTGGAACTGGCGCAGCGGTACCGGGTCCTGGACCTCGTCATGGTCGACAACATCCTGGACATGAAGTACCTGAACACGGCCATCCCGGCGATGGCCGCCCTCGACTGCGACCTGCGGGTGCACTACGAGATCAAGTCCAACATGACCCGGGACCAGTTGCGCAGCCTGAAACAGGCGAACGTCACCTACGTGCAGCCCGGCATCGAGAGCCTGAGCAGCCACGTGCTGCGCCTGATGGACAAGGGCGTCAGCGCCGCGCACAACGTCCGGATGCTGCGCGACGGCCACGACCTCGGCCTCAACGTCACCTGGAACATCCTCTACGGCTTCCCCGGCGAGACCGAGGACGACTACCGCCGGCTGCTGGGCACGTTCGCCACGCTGGAACACCTGCAACCGCCGACCGGGGCCTGGCGGATCGCGCTGGAACGCTTCAGCCCCTATTTCGAGGACCCGACCCAGGGGTTCATGTACCGCCGGCCGGCCGAGATCTACGACTTCATCTACCAGGTCCCGCGCGACGAGCTGTACGACCTGGTCTACCTCTTCGACACCCGCGACCAGGGCATCGTCGGCCCGATCGAGGACGAGCTGAAGCAGGGCGTCGAACGCTGGGCGCAGGCGTACCGGGGTGGCGACCTGTCCTACTGGGTCGACGACCGGGGCCGGGTGACCATCGAGGACCGCCGGGCCAGCTGGCCCACGGAGACGATCGAGCTGGACGACGTCCACAGCAACGTCTACCTCGGCATGTTCCAGGTCGCCGGCCGGGCGGGCATCGCCCGTCGGCTCGCCGACGGTGGGCACGCCGTCACCGCCGACGCGCTCGACCGGATGCTCCGCTGGTTCGTCGACCGTGGCCTGGCCTTCGAGGACGAGGAACGGTACGTCGCCGTCGCGCTCGACGTCGACCCGTACCGCCGGAAGCTGATCGACGGCAGGGAGGTGGTGGCGTCCCGATGAGCACGTCACTGACGATCGACGACCTGCGGGCCCCCGGCGGGCCCGCCCCGGCGGCCGGCCGGCCGGCCACCCTCACCCTCGACCCGGCGGAACTGCCCACCAGCGGGGAGTTCGCGGAGCTGCTGACCCGGGTCCCCGTCGGCGGGGTACGGCTGGCCGAACCCGTCGACCTGTCCACGCTGCCCGACCGGACCGCCACCCGGATCGTCGCGTTGCTGCGCGAGTGTTCCTCGATCGGCGTACCGGTCACCTGGTCGCTGGTCCTGGACGCGCAGCGGCGGCACCTCGTGCGGCACCTCGACCACCTGCCCACCCCCGTGCGGGCGACGGTGCGCGGCAGCGGGACCACGGTGGTCGACGGCTGGCGCTCCACCCGGACGTTCGGCCTGCTCCACTTCCGTCGGGGCCCGGGGTTCCTGGCCGTCGTCGACCAGCGTCACCGGCCCGTGCGCCGGCTGGTCCTGGACGACCCCACCTGCGTCGACGTGTTCCTCCGGGCGCTGCCGGGGTGCCCGTGGGCCGAGCTGACCGCCGGGCCGGCCGAGGCCGCCGCCGCCGGCCGGCTGGTGGACGACGGGCTGCTGCTGCGCCTCGGCGACCACTGCGTGACGCTGCCGGTGCACATGCGTTCGTGGCCGCTGGGCGCGGCCCTGCTGGGCGGCACCCTGGCCTCGGCCGGCAAGAAGCGCGACGAGACCCCCGACCCGGCCGACGCGGACCCCGCCCCGGCGGGGCCGGGCGACCTGCCCCGGGTGGTCCGGTTCGCCCCCGCCGCCGCCCGCCGTTTCGTCGCCGACGCCGTACGGGAGTACCGGAGGTGTCTGGACAGCCGGGACGCCGACGGCGTGCCCCACCACCCGCCCCGCGCGTCGGCGCTGCTGTTCGGGCAGGTGGACGACACCGGGATCAGCATCACCGACATCGAGTTCGTGCCGAACGTCCGGGGGCGCGACGAGAGCGTCATCGCCGAGTTCGAGGAGCGGATCGCCCCCCGCTTCGGCGAGGTCTACCGGGACACCGAACGCGGGTTCTGGTGCGCCGACGAGGGGGTGCTGCGGGCCATCAAACAGCACTCCGTGAACGGCCGGGAACTGCTCGGCTCGGTGCACTCCCACCCGAACTGGCACGAGATCGGCCCACCGCACGAACGCCGGCAGCGGCTCAGCGAGCAACCCACCGGCATGGACGAGTACCTGTTCCGCCAGTCGGGCTGGCCGGTGAACGTGATCTGGTACGTCCGGGCGGGCGGTGACCGGCTGATCCACCGGGTGGCGGGGTGGCGGCCCGGACCGCAGGGGTGCGAGCCCCTGGACGTACGCCTGCCGTCGGCGCTGCGTACCGAGATCGAGATCGAGTTTCCAGCCTGACCGCCGCGCCGGTGACGTCAGGAATTCTGTCCAGGAGGGAACCCAGTCATGCCCGAACCTGCCCACGGCACCGGCGTACCGTCGCCGGCGCCCGTCGTGACCGTCAAGGTCCCGGCGGCCTTCCACGCGCTGACCGGGGGTCGGCGGCTGTTCTCCGTCGAGGGCGACAGCATCCACGAGGTGCTCGTCCGGCTCGACCGCGCCGCCCCGGGACTGCTCGACAAGATCGTGGACGGGGACCAGCGGGTCAAGCGCTACGTCAACGTCTACCTCAACGACGACGACATCAGGGGTCTCGACGGTCTGGAGACGAAGGTCGGCCGGGACGACCTGGTCTGGATCATCCCGGCGGTGGCCGGCGGCAGCGGCGAGCCGGGAGGTCGGGGGTCACGATGACGGAGGTGCTGCCCACGACGTACTTCACCGATCCGGGGGACTCGCCCCACGCGGCGACGACGGAACTGCGCTCCCGGTGCCCGGTGCACCGGATGGACGTCCCGCCCGGTGCCGAGGCGTACGCCGTCCTCGCGAACCGGGTCGTCGAGGAGGCGTTCGGCGACCCGCGCCTGTCCAAGCAGATCGAGAACCTGCCCGCCCACTACCGGGACAAGGCGGCGACCAACAGCCTGCTGGTCGTCGGCAACCTGGGCTTCGCCGACCCGCCGAAGCACACCCGGCTCAAGAAGCCGATCAGCCGCGCGTTCCTGCCCGCCGTGGTCGCCCGGCTCCGGCCGCGCGTCCAGGCCGTCGTCGACGACCTCATCGACGCGTTCCCCGACGGCGGCGAGATCGATCTGGTGACCGCGTTCGCGCTGCCGCTGCCGCTCATCGTCATCTGCGAGTACCTGGGTATCCCGGTGCAGGACCGGCCGCTGTTCCAGCGGTGGAGCTACGTGCTCAGCCAGGACCCGTTGCAGCACGCGGAGACCGAGCTGAAGGCGGCGAGCGACGAGTTCGCCGACTACTTCACCGCCCTGGTGGCGCAGCGCCGGGCGAACCTCGGCACCGACCTGCTGAGTGAACTCGTCCGGGCCCGGGACGACGACGCGCTCACCGACCGGGAGCTGTTGTCGACGATCCTGCTGCTGATCATCGCCGGGCACAAGACGGTCGCGAACATGGTCGGCAACGGCACGCTGCTGCTGTTGCGGCACCCCGACCAACTCGCGATGCTGCGCGCCGACCCGGGCGGAATCCCCGGGGCGATCGAGGAGATCCTGCGCTACGAGGGGTCGGCGGCCTGGGCCTCGCTGCGGGTCGCCACCCGGGACATGTGCCTGGGCGGGGTGGACATCCCCCGGGGCAGCTTCGTGCACCTCTCGCTCTCCGCCGCCGGTCACGATCCCGAGGTGTACGACGACCCGGAACGGTTCGACGTCACCCGTTCGCCGAACCGGCACCTGTCCTTCGGTCACGGCACGCACTTCTGCATCGGGGCCCCGCTGGCCCGGCTCCAGGGCGAGATCGCGTTCTCCACCCTGCTGCGCCGCCTGCCGGACCTCGCCCTCGCGGTGCCCGCCGAAAAGGTCGTCTGGCTGGCGGACAGCTCGCTGAGCCGGGGCCTGGAGGCGCTTCCCCTGCGCGTCGGAAGGCGGCTGCCCCGATGACGGCCCGACCGCAGGTGGATGCCGGGGCGGGCCGTACCGACGCCGGGCCGACGGGCGGGGACGGCACGCCGGCCGGCGCGGGCATCGCCGTGGTCGGGGCCGGCGGCGTGGGCGGGCACCTCGGTGGCCGCCTCGCCGCCGCCGGGCACGACGTCCGGTTCCTCGCCCGGGGTACGACCCTCGCCACGCTGCGCCGCACGGGGCTGCGGGTCACCGGTGCCGCGGGGGACTGGGTGGCCCCGGCGCTGCGGGCGTCGGACGACCCGCACGACCTCGGCCCCGTCGACTACGTGCTGCTCTGCGTCAAGACCCCGCAGCTGCCCTCCGCCCTGGACGCGCTGGCCCCGCTCGTCGGTACGGACACCGCGGTGGTCACCGTGCAGAACGGGGTCGAGGCGCCGGAGCAGGTGGCGGCCCGGATCGGCCGTGCCCGGGTGCTGCCCGGCCTGGCCCGGGTGGTCGCCACCCCCGTCGCGCCGGGCGAGGTGCGCTACCACGGTCCGCCGGGGGCGCTGGGCTTCGCGGAGTGGGACGGCGGCGCGTCCGACCGGGTGACCCGACTGCGCGCGCTGCTGCGCGGGGCAGGGGTGGACGTGCTGGAACCGGGCGACATCTGGGCCGCGCTGTGGGCGAAGTTCCTGTTGGTGGTGCCGGTCGGCAGCCTCGGCGCGGCCACCGGCGGGGCGACGGTCGGTGAACTCCGTTCCCGCCCCGGCACCCGCCGGATGCTGGTCACGGGCATGCGCGAGATATACGAGACCGGAATTGCGCTCGGAATCGCGTTGCCGCCGGACGCGCTGGATACGGCGGTGGCGCTGATGGACCGGCAACCGGCGGACAGCACCACCTCCCTGCAAAGGGACATCCTCGCCGGGAGACTGTCGGAGTTCGATGCCTGGACGGGTGCCGTCGTCCGACTGGCCGGGCGGGCCGGGCATCCGGTGCCGCTGCACGGGATGCTGCACGAACTGCTCGCCACGCGCATATCCCGGACCGTCGGCGACGGGTGAGGACCGTCGTCCGCCCCGTGCGGGGTAACGGCCGAGGTCAGTTCGCCCGGTGTGCTCCGACGCCCGGGTCCGCCGTTTCGGATCGGGCTCCCTTTGCCGTTCCCCGAAGCGCGGACCGTGCAATCATGGCGTCGAGACCGACCCTTCAGGAGATCCTGTGAATACCGCCGTACCCCAGACCGAAGACGCCGGTGCCGCCGCCTCAGCCGGGCCGACCGATGCGCTCGGGACGTCCGCCGCGCAGGCCCGCAGCGCCGTGCTGGAGGAGCTGATCCGCAAGGACCCGGGGCAGTTCCGGGTGCTCACCGGTGACCGTCCCACGGGCCGCCTGCACCTCGGTCACTTCTTCGGCACACTGCACAACCGGGTCCGGCTCCAGGAACTCGGGGTGGAGCTGTTCGTGGTCATCGCTGACTACCAGGTCCTCACCGACCGCGACGTGGCGGACAATCTGCTCCAGCACGTCGAGGAACTGGTCCTGGACTACCTGGCCATCGGGGTGGACCCGGCCCGCAGCACGATCTTCACGCACGGTGCGGTCCCGGCACTCAACCAGTTGATGCTGCCGTTTCTCAGCCTCGTCTCGGTGTCGGAACTCAACCGCAATCCCACCGTCAAGGACGAGATTTCGCACTCGCGGCAGTCCGCCGTCAGCGGGTTGATGTTCACCTATCCCGTCCACCAGGCCGCCGACATCCTGTTCTGCAAGGCGAATCTGGTTCCGGTCGGCCAGGACCAGCTTCCGCACCTCGAACTCACCCGGACTATCGCCCGTCGTTTCAACGACCGGTACGGTGCCGGTTCGGCGGTGTTCCCCCAGCCCGACGCGTTGTTGTCGAGCGCCCCGCTGCTGCTCGGCACGGACGGCACCAAGATGAGCAAGAGCCGGAACAACGCCATCACGCTCGCCGCCACCGTCGACGAGACCGCCCGGCTGGTCAAGGGGGCGAAGACGGACTCGGAGCGGCACATCAGCTACGACCCGGCCACCCGCCCGGAGGTGTCGTCGCTGCTGCTGCTGGCGGCCCTGTGCCAGGGGCGCAGCCCGGAGCAGGTGGCCGCCGACATCGGGTCGGCGGGGGCCGCGGCGCTCAAGAAGGTCGTCACCGAGTCGGTCAACGAGTACCTGGCCCCGATCCGGGCCCGCCGGGCCGAGTACGGGCAGGACCGGGCCCACCTGCGGGCCATCCTGGGCGAGGGCAACGAGCGGGCGCGGGCGGTCGCCGACGCCACCCTGGCCGAGGTCCGGGCGGCGATGAACACCTGCTACTGACGCCGGCCGTGCCGGTGGCGCGCCCGGGGAGCCTGCCGCCGGCCGGGCCGGCCCCCGGGTGGGGACCGGTCAGGTCGCCGACGGCAGCGCCCGTGCTCAGGCCTTGCGGGCCACCCCGCCGACGATGGTGTGGTAGGTGGCGGTCTGCCTGGTGTCCTCCTCGCCGTCCGGGTGCCACTCGGCCAGCGGGACCAGCCCGGGCGGGACCAGCTCCAGGTCGCCGAAGAAGCCGAGGATCTCGTCCCGGGTGCGCCACCGGCCGGTGCCGAGCGTCTCGTTGAAGACCTTCTCCACCGCCCGCGCCTTCGCCGAGACCTCCGGCTGGGCCGCACCCGGGTCGTAGAAGTGCGAGATGGCCAGGTAGCTGCCGGAGGGGAGGGCGTCGATCAGCCGGCGGGCCACCCCGGCGGGATCGTCGTCGTCGTGCAGGTGGTGCAGGATCGCCAGGAGCAGCAGCCCGACCGGCTGGTCGAAGTCGATCAGCTTGCGTTCGCGCAGCTCCGCCAGCAGCTCGTCCGGCTGCCGGACGTCGGCGCCGACCACGGTGGTGGTCCGGGCGTCCGCGAGCAGGGCCCGCCCGTGGGCGAGGGCCATCGGGTCGTTGTCCACGTAGACCACCCGGGCGTCCGGGTCGACCTGGTGGGCGATCTCGTGCACGTTGCCCCGGGTGGGTAGGCCGGAGCCGAGGTCGAGGAACTGGCGGATGCCGGCTTCGGCGGCCAGGTAGCGGACCGACCGGCGCAGGAAGGCCCGGCAGGCCCGCCCGGCCTCCGGACCGTCCGGGGTGACCTGCATCGCCATCTGGGCGGCGTGCCGGTCGACCGCGAAGTTGTCCTTGCCGCCGAGGTAGTAGTCGTACACCCGGGCGATGCTGGGCCGGGTGGTGTCGACGCCCGGCGGCGCCGCCTTGTCGCTCGTCAACGCTTCGATCCCTCCGAACAGGGCCATGGTCGGTGAATACTGGCGGGGAGACCACGACACCCATGGCTGCCGAACCGGTGCCGGCCACGACGTGGCCGGATCTGCCCTGAGGGTAGATGAGCGCGCTCCCAACGTCGATTCCGCCTCTGTCGGTAATGCGGCAGGTGGGTGCGAATCGGGACCGTCGGTGCGTTCCGTGGCCCGTTCGGGCTCCACAGTCGACCTGTCCATGATGGGCGGCGGCGGAACGTCGTGCCGGCGGCGGCGACGGGTCATCCCGGACCGGCCGGACGGACCCGGGGTCATCCATCGACCAGCCCCGATCAGCATGTGGACTCCGTCGGCGGTCGGCGTCCGGGTGGTGTCCGGTAATCCGACTACATTGACCAGCATCTTAGTGAGAAATCCGGATCATTGCCGGGATCGGCGGATCGTCACCCATGCGGTGCGGTGGTTCCTAATTTATGCTGCCCCATGATGCATCGATACCGGTAGATCAGTTCCGGTGCCACCCCGCGACCGCCGACGACGGCGGGTCCGTTCGCCGATCGGAGTTCCCGATGGTCCTGCACCCGGCCGCCACCGCGCTGGCCAGCCTCCTGCTCGCCCTGCCCGCCGCCGTCCCGGCGGGCCCCGACACCGCGCCCGCGCCGTCCCTGCGGGCCGCACCGTCGGCCGGGCAGCCCGCCACCCTGGCCGGCCCGCCCGGTGCGCCACCCGGCGTCTGCCCGTCCGGCACCGGCTACGGCCCGCCGTTGCCGTCGACCTCGGTCACGGCCACGAAGATCCGTGGCGGCTTCGCGTTCCTGGAGGGGCCCGTCTGGATCGCCGACCGGGGCTACCTGCTCTTCTCCGACATGGCCGCGCCGACCGGGTCGGAGAACGTCCAACCGTCGACGATCCGGCGGTTCACCCCGCCGGCCACCTTCGACACGTTCCTCGGCAACGCCGGCAGCAACGGGCTCGCGCTCACCCCCGACGGTCAGCAACTCGTCGCCGCCACGCACGACCAGCGCAGCGTCTCGACGTACCGGCTCGACACCCTGGCCCGGGGGGTCGTCGCCGGCAACTACCAGGGCCGGGCGTTCAACTCGCCGAACGACGTGGCGGTCCGCTCCGACGGCGTCGTCTACTTCACCGACCCCAACTTCCAGCGGGGCAACCGCCCCGACCAGATGAGCGGGCGGACCAGCGTCTTCCGTGTGTCCAACGGCCAGGTCTCGCTGGTCGACGACACGCTGCGCCAGCCCAACGGCATCGCGCTCTCCCCGGACGGCGGCACCCTCTACGTCGGTGCCTACGGCGAGAACAAGATCTACAAGTACGTCGTCCAGCCCGACGGCAGCACCGGCGCCCGCAGCGTGTTCGTCAACTACGTCGGCGGCCCGGACGGCGGCACGATCGACTGCGCCGGCAACGTGTACTGGGCTTCGGGCGGTGACGGGCTCGTGCACGTCTACTCGCCCACGGGCAGTCAGCTCGGCACGATCCGGTCCGGCTCCAGCGGCACCACCAACGTGGCGTTCGGCGGGTCCGACCGGCGCACCCTCTACGTCACCTCGGGCCGGACGAACGACTCCGGCCTGTACAGCGTGCGGCTCAACGTGCCCGGCTACCCGTACTGACCCACCAGGCTTCCAGAAAGGGACCTATCGCGTGCGAATCAGTCTTCGTCATCCCCGCCGCCTCGCCGGCCTCGCGCTGCTGACCAGCGCCTGTACCGTCCTGGCCGGCGCGCCCGTCACCGCCGGCCCGCCGACCGCGCCGGCCGGGAGGGCGGTCGCCCGGGCCGCCGCCGACACCCGGCCGCCCACCCCGCCGACCAACCTGCGCAGCACCCGGCTGACCTGCCAGTCCGTCACGCTCGCCTGGTCCGCCGCCCGGGACGACGTCGGCGTCGCGTACTACGACGTCTACCACGACGGCCAACTGGTCACCTCGGTCGCCGGCGGCACGCTCACCGCCACCCTCACCGTCGCGCAGGGCGTCACCTGGGGGTGGTACGTCAACGCCCGGGACGCCGCCGGCAACGTGTCGCAGGCCAGTGCCACGCTCACCGTGACGCCGCCGTTCTGCCAGTCGGACACCCAGCGGCCCACCACCCCGACCAACCTCGCCGCCACCGCCAACGGCACCGACGTGACCCTGACCTGGACGGCGTCCACCGACAACGTGGCGGTCACCCGGTACGACGTCCTGCGCGGCGGGGTGACGGTCGGCTCGGTCACCGGCACGGCCGCCAACCCGCCGGCGACCTCGTTCACCGACACCGGGCTGACCGCCGGCACCGAGTACCGGTACACGGTCGTCGCCCGGGACGCGCAGGGCAACGCCTCGACGGCGAGCAGCGCGGTGACCGTGCGCACCGGGTCGGCCTGCACCAGCGCGGTCTGCGGCACGACGGTGGTCACCACCGAACGGGACCTGCCGTGGGGGCTGGTGCAACTGCCCGACGGCACGGTGCTCTACGGCCGGCGCGACCTGTTCGACGTGGTCGCGATGAACCCGGACGGCAGCAACAAGCGCAGCATCGGCACGGTGCCCAACGTGGCCGGCACCAACGGCGAGGGCGGGGTGCTCGGGCTGGCCGTGTCGTCGAGCTTCACCACGGACCGGTGGCTGTACATCTACCACACCACCACGACCGACAACCGGATCGTCCGCATCCGCTACGACGGCACGTTGCAGACGGGCACGGTGCAGGTGCTGGTCACCGGCATCCCGCGCAACAAATACCACAACGGCGGGCGGCTGCGTTTCGGCCCCGACGGGATGCTCTACGCCGCCACCGGCGACGGGCAGAGCCCGGACCGCGCCCAGGACGTCAACGACCTGGGCGGCAAGGTGCTGCGCATCCGCCCCGACGGCACCGTGCCGTCGGACAACCCGTTCGGCAACGCCGTGTGGAGCTACGGGCACCGCAACCCGCAGGGGCTGGCGTTCGACTCCCGGGGCCGGCTCTTCGAGCAGGAGTTCGGTAACAACGTCATGGACGAGACCAACATCATCGTCCGGGGCGGCAACTACGGGTGGCCGGCCTGCGAGGGCACGGTAGGGGCCTGCTCCGACCCGAGCTTCGTCGCCCCCGTACGCACCTATCCGGTGGCCGAGGCGTCGTGCAGCGGCCTGGCCATCGTGCGGGACGTGCTCTACCTCGGCTGCCTGCGGGGCAACCGGATGTACCGGGCGGTGATCAGCGGGAACACCCTCACCGACGTGCAGCAGTTCTTCGTCGGCACGTACAGCCGGCTGCGCACCGTCGAGCCGACCCTCGACGGGAACCTGTGGCTGACCACGAGCACCGGCGGTGACAAGGACAGCATCCCCAACAACAGCAACGAGCGGATCCTCAAGGTGACCCTGGGCCGGTAGCCCGGTTCCCCGGCACCCGCCCCCGGCCCAGCCGGGGGCGGGTGCCGGGTGTGGACCAGGTCGGCGACAAGAATTTACAATGGTCGTTGTTAACGCTCACAAACCGTCCCAGTGCCGAGGGCGTGGTGGTGCCGAAGCGGCGACCGGCGTGACGGTGGGTCCGGGTGGCCGCAGGCCGCCGTACCCGCCGGCCGGCCCGCCCGGACGTGTCGCCAGACCACCATGGCGGCCGACCGGCCACGTTCCCGGCCAGCTCCACCGAACCAGGGGAGAAAGTCCATGCGAACGAGGGCACGATGGCTCGCGGCGCTCGCCGTACTCGGCGTCATGACCGCCGGGGTGGTGACACCGACCGGCCCCGCCCACGCCGAATCCAACGGCGGGGTACGGGTGATGCCGCTCGGCGACTCCATCACCGAGGGCACCCAGGTGCCGGGCGGCTACCGGATCGGGCTCTGGCAGCGCCTGGCCGCCGGCCGGTACACGATCGACTTCACCGGGTCGCAGTTCAACGGGCCGGGCAGCCTCGGTGACCACGACCACGAGGGGCACCCCGGCTGGCGCATCGACCAGATCGACGCCAACATCGTCGGCTGGCTGAACAGCCAACGGCCGCAGACCGTGCTGCTGCACATCGGCACCAACGACATCCTCCAGAACTACAACGTGGGCACCGCGCCGAACCGGCTCTCCACCCTGATCGACCGGATCACCACCACCGTGCCCACCGCCGAGGTGTTCGTCGCGCAGCTCATCCCGCTGTCCAACAGCAACCAGGAGGCCGCCGTCCGGACCTTCAACGCGGCGATCCCCGGCATCGTGTCGAGCAAGGTGAACGCCGGCAAGCGGGTCCACCTGGTCGACATGCACAGCGCACTCACCACCGCCGACCTGATCGACGGTATCCACCCCACCTCCGGCGGGTACGACAAGATGGCCGCCCGCTGGTACAGCGCGTTGCAGTCGGTGCCCGGCAGCATCGGCAACCCGGGCAACAGCGGCGGACAGACCACCACCATCGTGGGCACCCCGTCGGGCCGGTGCGTCGACGTGCCCGGTTCCGCCACCACCAACGGGCTCCAGGTGCAGCTCTGGGACTGCCACGGCGGCACCAACCAGCAGTGGACGTACACCTCCGGCCGGGCGTTGACCGCGCTCGGCAGCAAGTGCCTGGACGCCGCCGGCTACGGCACCACCCCGGGCACCCAGGTCACCACGTACGACTGCCACGGCGGAACGAACCAGCAGTGGAACGTCAACGCCAACGGCACCATCACCGGCGTGCAGTCCGGCCTCTGCCTCGACGCCAACGGCGGGGCCACCGCCAACGGCACGAAGCTCGTCCTGTGGACCTGCAACGGCCAGGCCAACCAGCAGTGGAGCCGGCGGTGACCCGCGCCGACCTGCCCGAGGCAAGGAGAATCCAGAAGTGAGCCTGTCAACAGCGCAAGACCCGGCCCGGGGGGCCGCACACCGGACACGGTCCGTAGGCCGGAGCCGGGCCGTCCGCTGGCTGACCGCCGGGCTCGCGGTGGTTCTCGGGCTGGCGGTGTCGGCCACGCCCCGGGACGCGGCTGCGGCTGACAACCCGTACCAGCGGGGTCCCGATCCGACCCCGGCTAGCGTCGCCGCCACCCGGGGGCCGTTCGCCACCACGCAGGCGACCGTGCCGGCGGGCAACGGCTTCAACGGCGGGTTCGTCTACTACCCGACCGACACCAGCCTGGGCACCTGGGGTGCGGTGGCGATCGTGCCCGGGTACTCGGCCCTGTTCGCCAACGAGGAGGCCTGGATGGGCCCCTGGCTGGCGTCCTTCGGGTTCGTGGTGCTCGGGATCGAGACCAACAGCCGCACCGACGGCGCCGACGCGCGGGCCACCCAGTTGCTCGCGGCGCTGGACTACCTCACCCGGACCAGCCCGGTGCGCACCCGGGTGGACCCGAACCGGCTCAGCGTGATGGGCCACTCCGCGGGTGGGGCCGGCACCCTGCTGGCCGCGCTGCGGCGGCCGTCGCTGAAGACCGCGGTCGGCCTCGCCCCCGGTACGCCGGGCAACAACCTGAACATGTCCACCACCCAGGTCCCGACCCTGCTCCTGTCGGGTCAGAACGACGGCACCGTCACCCCGTCCTACGTGCAGGGCATCTACAACACGCTGCCGGCCGGGGTGGAGCACGCCTGGGCGGAGCTGGCCGGCAACGACCACCTGTCGTTCACCCGGTCGAACCCGACCGAGATGCGGCTGCTGATCCCCTGGCTCAAGATCTTCCTGGACAACGACACCCGCTACACGCAGTTCCTCTGCCCGCTGGCGGACAGCACCGGCGTCTCCCGCTACAGCTCCACCTGCCCCCTGGTGCCCCCGGGCGGCCCGACGACGCCCCCCACCACCACCCCGCCCCCCACCACTCCGCCCCCCACGACCCCACCGCCGACCACCCCACCGCCCACCACCCCACCGCCCACCACCCCACCGCCGACGACCCCGCCCGCCGGCACCGCCTGCACCGCGACGTACCGCACGGTCGGCTCGTGGTCCGGTGGCTTCCAGGGCGAGGTCACGGTGACCGCCGGCAGCACCGCCGTCAACGGCTGGACCGCCCGCTGGCAGCTGGGCGGTGGCCAGAGCATCAGCCAGGTCTGGAACGGCACGCTGAGCACCAGCGGCACGACCGCGACCGTGCGCAACGTCGCCTACAACGGCACGCTCGCCCCCGGCACCTCGACGACCTTCGGCTTCCTCGGCACCGGCACGCCGACCAGCCCGTCGCCGACCTGCACCAGCCCCTGACCGCCACCGCCGCCCACCCGACGCCACGTCGGGTGGGCGGCCCGGCGGCCGGTGACCCCGCCGACGGCACCGCCGCCGGGGAGGCGATCGTCGGCGGCCGGGATTTTGACAGCCGATCCACAGCCGACTGCGAGGCCACTGTCCATCATGTCCCGTACGAACGGTACGTGATCTCTCCGATGCCCCGGGTGCTCGTCGTGGACGACGATCCCGCGCTGCGCGTCCTGCTCTCGGCGACGTTGGGGATGCACGACTTCGAGGTCCGGGTGGCCGCCGGCGGCCGGGAGGCGCTGGTCGTGGCGGCCGACTTCGACCCGCACCTGGTGGTGCTCGACGTGATGCTGCCGGACGTGGACGGCATCCAGGTGGCACGGAGCCTGCGCGCCGGTCCCGGCCCGGGGGTGCCGGTGCTGTTCCTCACCGCCCGCGACGAGGTGGCCGACCGCATCGCCGGGCTGGCCGCCGGGGCCGACGACTACGTCACCAAGCCGTTCAGCCTGGAGGAACTGGTGCTCCGGGTGCGGGCGGTCCTGCGGCGGTGCCGGGCCGACCAGGATGCGCGCGACGGCGGGCTGCTGCGCTTCGCCGACCTGGAACTGGACGAGGACGCGCACGAGGTGCACCGGGGCGGGCACCTGGTGCCGCTGTCGCCCACCGAGTTCAACCTGCTGCGGTTCCTGCTCGTCAACGCGGGCCGGGTGGTCAGCAAGGCGCAGATCCTCGACGGGGTGTGGCACTACCGCTTCGGCGGCGACGGCCGGATCGTCGAGTCGTACGTCCACTGCCTGCGGAGGAAGATCGACCGCTGGGACCCGCCGCTGATTCACACCGTCCGGGGCGTCGGATACGCGTTACGGCTGCCACCGGGGCCTGCGGCGGGGTCCCCTCCGACGCCGACCGGGTGAGGCGTCCCCTGCCCCGCCGCCCCGGGGGACACGGCGTGGAAGTGCCGGCGCAGGGTGCGCCGCCAGCGTCCGGCGGGCAGGGCGGGGTCGAGCGCGGCCAGTCCGGTCGCGTACTTGGAGATGGCCACCGGGCGGTGACCCTGCCGCCAGAGCAGCCGGTCGACGTGGGAGGCGGTGGAGCCGGTCTTGGTCTCGATGATCGCCAGGTCGGGCAGCGCCAGCCGGCGGCCGCGATGGTCCTCCCAGCGCAGCGCGACGTCGATTGTCGCCCGGCTGGCGGTCGCCGGCAGGTAGAGCGTGCTGCGCAGGTAGCTGGTGGTGAGGGTCGGCACGAAGGCCAGGGCGGGGTCGGTGCGCAGCGCCGCGAGCACCCCGTCGACGAACGTCCGGCCGGGGGTGAGGGTGCCGCTGTCGTCGGGGCGGTAGGGCAGCCGCTCCTTGACCGTGCCGCCCCGGGTGCCCTCCGTCTTCACCTCCAGCCAGCACAGGCCGGAGTCGAGGTAGGTCCGCGTCCTGATCTTGAAGCGGCGGCGGCGTCGACGGGCGGTGAGCCGGAAGCTGACCAGGTCGGCGGTGTCGAAGTAGATCGACTCGTAGCGGAAGGCGCGCCTGCCGTCGATCTCCAGCACCTGGTCGGTGTGGTCGAGCCGGGCGAGCAGGTGCGGCAGCTCGGCGAGCGGCAGGAGGTACTTGCGGTCGAACCGGGTCTGTAGCGCGGCGCGCTCGGTCAGGTCCGCGAGCCCGATCGGCGTGAGCTGGGCCAGCGCCCCGGTGGGCGGGTCGGCGGCGGTCACCGTACGGCACCCGCGTCGACCGGCCGCCGCCCGCCGGTGGCGGTGGCCCTCGGCCGCGAGTAGCGGACGTCCACCACCGTGGTGTCGTTGACCAGGTCGACCCGCTCGACGTTGACGTTGTGCACCCGTGCGCCGAGCAGCTGCTCCAGGTGTGCGGTGAGGGCGACCGAGTCGGTGACCGCGCTGTCCAGCACGATGATGTGCCGCCGGTACCGGCGCAGCAGCCGGGGATGGTCCCCGACGAACATCACGGCGAGGATCAGCGCCGTCAGCGCGCCGACCATCCAGACCGAGGTGCCGGAGAGCGGGCCGAGGATGCCGAGCGCGAGCGCCGAGAAGTAGTACGCCACCTCGTGCTGGTCGAGTTCCGTGGAGCGGAGCCGAATGATCGACAGCACTCCGAAGAGTCCCAGCCCGAGCCCGGCGCCGACGGTGCTGCTGCTGAGTGAGCTGGCCACGGCGAAGACGCCGACGTTGACGCCGAGGTAGGCCACCACCAGATCCCGCCGTCGGTGGCGCGGGAAGTACAGCGCGAAGACGAGCAGGACCACGGCGACCAGGTCCATTCCGGCCAGGACCAAGCGCGACATATTTGCTCCTTGGGGTGTCCGCCGGCCGTTGCCGTGTCCGGCGTCCGGCGGTGGGGCATCGGATCTGGCAGTGGTGCGGCGGCGGGGCCGACGGCGGACACCGTCGACCCCGCCGGCGCGGTCCGGGACCGGCCGGTCCCGGACCGCAGGGCCCGGGGGCTCAGAAGCGCCCGTACCGGCCGGCGGTGACGCCGGTCAGCACCCGGGTGGCCCCGGTGATGCTGCCGCCGGTGTAGAGACCGCCGACGTTGGTGCCGGTCACGCTGCCGCCGGTGTAGATGTCGTACCGCTGGCCGTTGGTGATCCGGTTGGACGAGAAGACGACCTCCCGGACGGTGGCCGAGGTCCGGTACGAGCCCAGCACCGTGCTGCCGGACACCACGTGCACGATGGTGTTGGCGGCCAGGTTGGCGTTGAACCGGGGAGCCACCCAGCCCTGGCCGGTGTTCGGCACCGCCTGGAACACGGCCAGCGAGGTCAGCGCCGCGCCCACCACCGTGCCGCCGGTGAAGGCGATCGGGCCGTCGGCGTCGATCGCGCCCTCGCCCCCGCCCCGGGTGCTGGAGCCCCGGGCCACCACGGTGCCCCCGGCGAAGGTGAGCGACCCGTTGGAGTCGAAGCCGTCCGTGCCGCCGGTGGCCACCACCGTGCCGCCGGTGACCTTGATGAACGCGATCGCGGACGGCTCCATGTGACCGAGGCCCTCCTCGGCGGCGTTGACCGCGTCGTCGCTGGCCACGACAGTGATGTTGCCGCCGCTGATGGTGGTCCGGAGCCCTTCCAACGCCTCGTAGGACCGGGTGACGTTGATGGTTCCGCCGGAGATGTTCAGGTCGTTCTCACCCTTGATGGCGTCGTCGGCGACCGAGGCCGTGATCGTGCCGTTGGTGATGGTGAG
Organism: Micromonospora sp. S-DT3-3-22; assembly: GCF_015354745.1. Taxonomy (NCBI): domain Bacteria; kingdom Bacillati; phylum Actinomycetota; class Actinomycetes; order Micromonosporales; family Micromonosporaceae; genus Micromonospora; species Micromonospora sp. S-DT3-3-22. Next base: position 19,128 of record NZ_JACGMO010000008.1, on the reverse strand, counting down.
CACGCCCTTGCCGGCCTCGGTGTCGTTGGACTTGAGCCCGTCGCCGCCGGACGAGGTCACGGCGATCGTGCCGCCGTTGACGGTGAGCGAGTCCTTGCCCCGGATCGCGTCGTCGACCGCGTTGACGGTGATGGTGCCGGACTGGATGACCAGGTCGTCCTTGCTGACGATGCCGTCGGCGTAGTTGGCGCGTACGGTCAGCGCGCCGGTGCCGCCGATGGTCAGGTCGGCGGCGCTGAACAGGGCGGCGTCCGGCTCGCCGGCGTTGGTGTACGTCGCCGCGTCGGTGAGGTTGTTGCTGGTGCCGGCGGCCAGCGTGAGGGTGACCGCGCTGGCGTTCGTCACGTACAGCGGCGAGGAGGTGGCGTTGGTGATCGAGGCGCCGGCGAGGATGAGTTCCACGGTGCCGGTGACGGCGGTGTCGACCCTGACGTAGCCGTTGTTCAGGGTGCCCCTGATCTCGTAGGAGCCGGGCGCGGTGATGGTGACGGCGCTGCCGGCGACGGTGACGTTGCTGCCGGTGACGCTCGCGCTGGAGCCGTTGAGGGTGATGGTGGCGGTCGCGGCGGCGGCGACGGCGGCGACGGCGAGCGGGCCGGCTAGCAGGGTGGCGGTGAGGCCGGCCAGGACGGCGGTACGGCGTGCGGTGGCTGTCATGGGGGTCCTGTTCCTCGGTGCGGGCGGAGGGGTGCGCTGGGCCCGGGCGCGGTGCGGACGCCTCGACGGCCGGCCGTCGGCAAGGTGAACGGCGGGTGAACGAGGCTTGGCATCGACGATGCTAAATGAGATTCGTCGCTCACCGACAGTGCCGGAGCGGGAAATCGAAGCGCTTTCACGATTGCCAGCTGATTGACAGGTGACACTGACGAAACTCTGAGCCGGGCGCACTTGACCGGGGAATCGGGGACCGGGCCGGATCGACCGCGGCGGCGGTCAGAGGGTGACGACCACCTTCGCGCGGGCGTGTTCACCTTCGAGGTAGGCGATGGCGCGGGGCACCTCGGACAACGGATACGTCCGGTCGATGGCCGGGGTGAGCTGGCCGGCCTCGGCGTACGCGCGCAGCGCGTCGAGGTGTTCCCGGCCGGGGGTCGCCGTCAGGACGACGATGCGCTGTCGGACGAAGGGGGCCAGCAGTCGCCCCCGGGCGAGGAGCCGGACCGGCCCGAGCAGGCTGCCGCCCCGGTACACCCCGCCGCCGGAGAGCACCAGCGTCCCGGTCGGGGTCAGGGCCCGCCGCAGCGCGCTGAGGGAACGGTTGCCGACCAGGTCGAACACCACGTCGTGCCGGCCGCCCCGGGTGAAGTCCGCCCGGGTGTAGTCGACGACGTGGTCGCAGCCGAGGGAGCGGACCAGGTCGACGTTGCGGGTGCTGCACACCCCGGTGACCGTCGCGCCGAGCGCCCTGGCGAGCTGGACGGCCAGGGTGCCGACGCCGCCGGAGGCGCCGTTGACCAGCACCCGCTGGCCGGGCGCGACCCGGGCCGCGTCGCGCAGCCCCTGTAGCGCGGTGACCCCGGCCAGCGGCAGGGCCGCCGCCTGCGGCGCGGTCAGGTTCGCCGGCCTCGGCGCGACCAGGGTGGCGGGCACGCACACGTACTCGGCGAACGCGCCGTTGGCGTCGCCGAGGTCGCCGAAGACGGCGTCGCCCGGACGCCGGTCCCGCACGTCGACGCCGACGGCCTCGACCCGGCCGGCGAAGTCACGCCCCCGGATCCGGGCCCGGGGCCGCGCCGGGCCCAGGGCCAGCCGCGCCATCCGTGGGTCGCCCCGCATCACGTGCCAGTCGTACGCGTTGAGCGCGGCGGCCTCGACTCGGACGAGCACCTCGTCGGCGGCGGGCACCGGCACGTCGACGTCGGCGAGGGTCAACGTCTCCGGCGGCCCGTACCGGTCCTGCACGATCGCCTTCATGGCTCCTCCTCAAGAGTGTACGGCGTACACCGCCGTGTCTCCACGGTAGGTGTACGCCGTACACCTGTCAATGCGGTTATGGTTTCCCTCGCCGACCGAGGACGGGAACCGAGATGGCCGAGCAGGCTGAGACGCTGCGCCGGACGCCGCTGAACAGGGACCGCATCCTGCGCGCCGCCGTCACGCTGGCCGACGGGGCCGGGATCGAGTCGCTCAGCATGCGCAACCTCGCCCAGGAGTTGGGCGTCGTGCCGATGGCCCTCTACAAGCACGTGGCCAACAAGGACGAACTGCTCGACGGCATGATCGACGTGGTGGTCGGCGAGATCGAGCCGCTCACCCCGGGCGTCGGCTGGCAACCCGCGATCCGTCGGCGGGTCCTCTCGGCCCGGCGGGTGCTGCGCCGGCACCCCTGGGCGTCGCTGGCCATCGAGTCGCGGAGCATGGCGACGCCGGCCGTCCTCGACTACCTCGACTCGATGATCGGGGCGCTGCGGGCCGGCGGGCTCTCCGCCGACCTCACCCACCACGTCATGCACGCCCTGGGCAGCCGCATCCTGGGCTTCAGCCAGGAACTGTTCGACGCCTCCCGGCAGGCCGGCCGGACCGGACCGACCGCCCCGACGCCCCCCGCGCCCCTGCCGCCGGAGGTCGCGGCCCGGTTCCCGCACGTCGCGGAGATCGCCACCGCCGCCGCGCACGACACCGGCTCCGTCGTCGGGGCGGGCTGCGACGACCAGTTCGAGTTCGAGTTCGCGCTGGACCTGCTGCTGGACGGCATCGAACGGCTGCGCGCGCAGGGCTGGACGTCGGCGCACTGACCGGCTGAGGTCGACACCCCGGTCACCGGCGTGTCGCGTCGCATCGCGCCCCGAGACCGATCGCCCCGGCCCCCGATATCGACAGGCGACCTGGTGGAAACGTTTTCGCCGGGCGCGTTCACCATTTCCGCGCGCGCACCATTTCCTGCTCTCCCAACATATAGCGGACGGGGGGACTTGCCGCAAGACCCGGGTCACCCCGCAGAATCGTCAGCCGTGGTCGCCACCTGCGGAAATGCATCACGACGATGCGCCGGCGGCCTCATCACCAGCGGAAGGCGAAATGATGTCCACGTACCCGACGACATATTCGGGGCCGGTGACCCGCCCTGCCGCCGTCCTGCGGCCGGGCCCGACCGTCCCGGGGTTCTTCCGATGAGCGGGCGGTACGTACGGGGGCTGCGGGAGGTCGACCCGACGCAGCGGAACCTGGTCGGCGGCAAGGGCGCCCACCTCGGTGGGCTGACCCGGCTCGACGGGATCCGGGTGCCGGCGGGCTTCTGCGTGACGACGGACGCCTTCCGGCGGGTCACCGCGCTGGCGCCGGGACTCGACGGGCAACTCGATCGACTGGCCCGGCTGGCCCCCACCGACCGGGCGGCGATCGGCACCCTCAGCGCGCAGCTCCGCCGGACCATCGAGGACGTCACCGTTCCCGACGACGTCGCGACGGAGATCACCCGTGCCCTCGAAGCGCTCGGCGAGCACGGCGGCTACGCCGTCCGGTCCAGCGCGACGGCGGAGGACCTGCCGACCGCCTCCTTCGCGGGGCAGCAGGACAGCTACCTCAACGTGGTCGGCCCGACCGCGGTCCTGCGGCAGATCAGCCGGTGCTGGGGTTCGCTGTTCACCGCACGGGCCGTCACCTACCGCCAGCGCAACGGCATCGACCACCGCAGGGTCGCGATGGCGGTGGTCGTCCAGCGGATGGTCCCCGCCGGGGCGGCGGGCGTCCTGTTCACCGCCGATCCCGTCACCGGCAACCGGCGGGTCTCCTTCGTGGAGGCCGGGTTCGGCCTCGGCGAGGCCCTGATCTCCGGGCTGGTCGACGCGGACGTCTTCCGGGTCCGCGACGACCGCGTCGTCGCCCGGACGATCGCCGCCAAACGCCACGCCGTGCGGACCACGACGACCGGCGGGACGCGGGTGGTGGCGATCGACCCGCAGCGGCAGGACCAGCCGGCGCTGACCGACCCGCAGGTCGTCCGGCTGGTGCGGTTGGGTCGGCGGATCGAGGCGCACTTCGGCCAGCCGCAGGACGTGGAGTGGTGCCTGGTCGACGACGACTTCCAGATCGTCCAGACCCGACCGGTCACCACGCTGTTCCCCGTCCCGGTGGCCGACGACACCGGCAACCACGTCTACGTCTCCGTGGGCCACCAGCAGATGATGACCGACCCGATGAAGCCCCTCGGGTACTCGATGTACCAGCTGATCGCCGCCCGGCCCATGTACGAGGCCGCCGGCCGGTTGTTCGCCGACGTGACGCCCGAGCTGGCGTCGCCGACCGGCCGCGTCGGCCTACTGGCGGCCCTGGGCAGATCCGACCCGCTGATCGGGGACGCGTTGCGGACCGTCGTCGAGCGCGGTGACTTCGTCGCAGAGGTGCCGGACGGGAGGCCCGCCGGGCCGCCGGCCGGGTCGGCGGCCCCGCCCGTCGAGACCGATCCCGCGCTGGTCACCGAGTTGATCGCCCAGATCGACGACGCCAACGCGGCCCTCCGCCGCGAGATCCGGACGAAGTCCGGGCCGGCGCTGCTCGACTTCATCCGGACCGACTTCCCCCGGCTGACCCGGATGATGATCGATCCGAGGAGCATCCCGGTCATCATGGCCGGGATGGAGGCGGTCTGGTGGCTCAACGAGCACCTTCAGGAGTGGCTCGGTGAGCGGAACGCCGCCGACCCGCTCACCCAGGCCGTCCCGCACAACGTCACCTCGGAGATGGGCCTGGCCCTGCTGGACGTCGCCGACGCGATCCGGCCGTACCCGGAGGTCGTGGCCTTCCTGCACCGGGTCGCCGAGGGCGACGACCCGGGCGACGACCTGCTGGTCGGGTTGCGACGGTACGCCGGTGGCCCACAGGCGTGCGCGGCCATCGGGTCCTGGCTCGACCGGTACGGCATGCGGGGAATCGGCGAGATCGACATCACCCGGCCCCGCTGGCGGGAACGTCCCGCCATGCTGGTGCCGCTGATCCTTGGCAACATCAGGAACTTCGCGCCGGGGGCCGGCGGGCGGCACTTCGCGCAGGGCCTGCGGACGGCGCGGGACAAGGAACGGGAGGTGCTGCAACGGCTGCGGGCCCTGCCCGACGGCGGCGCGGACAAGGCCGAACGGACCAAACGGATGATCGACCGGGCCCGGATGTTCGTCGGCTACCGGGAGTACCCGAAGTACGGCATGGTCACCCGCACCTTCGCCTACAAGCAGGCCCTGCTGGGCGAGGCGGACCGGCTGGTGGCGGCCGGTGTGCTGCGCGACCGGGAGGACATCTGGTACCTCACGCTCCCCGAACTCGACGAGGTCGTCCGTACCCACCGGGTCGACGACGGGCTCGTCCGCCGACGGATGGCGGAGCACCTGTCGTACCGGGCGCTCACCCCGCCCCGGGTGCTCACCTCGGAGGGCGAGATCGTCGCCGGGGCGTACCGGCGGGACGACGTGCCGGCCGGCGCGCTGGTCGGCCTGGCGGTCTCCGCCGGGACCGTCGAGGGTCGGGCCCGGGTCGTCCGGGACGTGGCACGGGCCGATCTCGCGCCGGGCGACATCCTCGTCACCATGTACACCGATCCCAGTTGGACGCCGCTGTTCGTCGCCGCCACCGCCCTGGTGACGGAGGTCGGCGGCCTGATGACGCACGGCGCGGTGATCGCCCGGGAGTACGGCCTGCCGGCCGTCGTCGGGGTCGTCGACGCCACCCGGTTGATCCGCGACGGGCAGCGCATCCGCGTGCACGGCACCGACGGGTACGTCGAACTCCTGCCCTGAGCGCCGCGTCCCGGCGGGCGTCGGACGGGGTGGCACCCCGCCCGACGCCCGCCGGGGTCAGTCGATCCGGATCGCGCCGGCCGGGCAGAGGTCGGCGGCCCGCCGGACGCGGTCCCGCAGCGCGACCCCCGGCGTCGGGTCGCGCAGCAGCACCAGCCCGTCGGTGTCGTCCTGGTCGAAGACCTCGGGGGCGGTCAGCACGCAGTTGCCGGCCCCGCAGCAGCGGTCCCGGTCGACGGCCACCCGCGACGTCGTCTCCCCGGACGCCTGCCGCCCTCCCGGCGTCACCAGGTCACCGGGAGGGCGTCGAGGCCGAACACGACCGAGTTGTCCCGGGTGCTCAGCTCCTGCGGGTCGACGGCCACCCGCAGGTCGGGGAAGCGGCGGGCCAGCTCCACCAGCGCGACGCGCAGTTCGGCGCGGGCGAGGGGCTGCCCGATGCACTGGTGCATCCCGAACCCGAAGGCCAGGTGCTGGTGGGCCTGCCGGTACGGGTCGAACCCGTCGGGGTCGTCGAAGACCCCGGGGTCCCGGTTGGCCAGGGAGAGCAGGGCGATGGCGCCCTCACCGGCGCGGATCAGCCGGTCGCCGATCTCGACGTCCTCGGTGGCCACCCGGAACAGCCCGGTCCGGACGATGCTGAGGTAGCGCAGCAGCTCGTCGACCAGCCCCGGGGCGACGTCGGGCCGCTCGCGCAGGATCGCCCACTGTTCCCGGTGGCGGGTCAGCAGCAGGACGCTCAGCCCGAGCATGTTGGCGGTGGTCTCGTGACCGGCGATGAGCAGCAGCAGGGCCATCCCGCCGAGTTCGTCGACGCCGAGTTCGCCCGGCTCGACGCGTTCCCGGATCAACCGGCTGAGCAGGTCGTCCGCGTCGTCGGGGCGGGCCCGCTTGGCGTCGATCAGCGACCGGAGGTAGTCCCGTAGCTCCTGGGCGGCATTCTGGAGCTGCTCGACGGGCACCTGACGGTTGAGCAGCAGCCGGCTGCGGGACTGGAAGAAGTCGTGGTCGGCGTAGGGGACGCCGAGCAGGTGACAGATCACCTTGGACGGCAGGGGCAGGGCGAACGTCGACACCAGGTCGGCCGGGGAACCGGCGGCGGCCAGGTCGGCCAGGGCCTCGGCGACGGTCTGGTGGATCAGCGGCTCGATCCGGCGGACATTCTTGATCATGAATTCGGCGGTGAGCATCCGGCGCAGCCGCAGGTGCGCCTCACCGTCCATCCGGATGAACGCCCCCTGGGAGTCCGACGTCACCTCGGGGGGCAGCGGGCGGAGCAGGGGGAAGCCGGGGCGGAGCAGATCGGAGCTGAACGCCGGGTGGCGCAGCAGCTGACGTACCTCGGTGTGCCGGGTGACCAGCCAGGCGGTGGCGCCGGTGGGAAGCTGCACCCGGGTCACCGCCCGGTCGGCGAGGGGCTGCCGTTCGGCGTCGTCGATCAGGGCGAACGGGCTGCGGACCGGGTTGACCGGCGGCCAGTGGGGCAGTTCGGTTTCCGTGGTCTGTGTCATGTGGACACTCCTGCCATGACTGTGAGTAGTCGCACCGATTCGTGACGTTACCCATCGGTGGAGGTCGACACAACCCTGAGCCGGCGTTCACCCCGCCCGACGGCGACCGGCCCCACGGCCCGCACCGACGGATCGGCACGGGCCGCGGGTGGCCGTCGCCCGACGGCCGGACCGCTCAGTTCGCGCAGACTGCGTACGCGCGCACCTTCCACGTGCCGCTGAAACCGTCCCCGTCCTCGGCGGCGCTGACGGTCACCGTGGTCGACGAGGTGGGCCGCATCCCGGTCAGGCGTACCTGCCCCTCACCGCCGACGATCTCGCCGCCCACCCCGTGCACCCGCTTGCCCGCCGGGCAGGTCGCGGTGGCCGACCGGGTGGCCGTCGAACTGGCCACGCTGTCCACGATCACCCGCTGGTCACCGGCGAGCGGGTCGACGCAGACCACCGAGACGTCCAGCGACCAGTTGCCGGCGAACGCGTTGCCGGCCTCGACGCCCGCCACCGTCACGCTGCTCTGGTTGACCCGCAGATCCTCCAGCAGCACGTCGCTCGCCCCCGAACCGAGGGCCAGCGCCGCGCCCCCACCACCGATCGCCCGCTTCCCCACCGGGCAGAACACCTCCAGGAACTTCGGGTTCACCGAGTTGATCACCGAGTGTCCGGTCACCACCTCCAGACCCGCGGGCGGCGTGGCGCACAGCGCGGTGGCGGTGACCGCCCAGTTCCCGGCCACACCGTCCGGGTCCTCGCGCCCGGTCACCGAGTACAGGCCGGCGTCGGCCAGCGGCTGCACGATGTCCATGCCCACCTGGCCGAGGCCCGACCCGGTGATCGCCCCACCGCCGCCGATGACCGTGGTGCCGGCCGGGCAGACCGCGCTCTGCGACTTGGCGACGCTGTTGCTCGGTCCGACCGTCGTCCGGATCGACAGGCCGGGCACCGCCGCCACCGGCCCGCTGAGCGCGAGCTGACCGAGCACGACCGTGCTCAGCAGCGCACCGCCCAGGGCGACCGTCCGACGCGTCCACGTTTGTCCACGCATGATGTTCTCTCCTTGAGTGCGTACGGTCCGGGAACCGGCCGGTCCCCGGTCAGGTTCGGATCGGGGGCGGGAGCCGGGTGGTGCCCGGCCCCCGCCGGTACGGGTCGGTCAGCCGACGAGGTGCTGGATGCGGACCGGCACGGAGTCCGTGCCGACCAGTCCCGTCGCGTCGAAGACCTCCAGCCACACCGACCAGGTGGTGGTGGCGGTCCCGCTGGTCAACTGGGCCAGCGCCGCGGTGAACGAGGCGCAGTTCTTCGGCGTTCCCTTGTCGTCGACCGGCTCGCCGGTGGGCACCCCGCCGCCCTGGCACAGCACCTGCTTGACGCCACCGTCGCCGTACGCGGTCCACCGGAAGCGGGTCCCCGCGACCGTGCCGTCCTCGGCGTCGGTGCCGGTCCCGGCGAACGCGACGGACTTCGGCCCGGCCTCGACCGTGGTCAGGTCCAGCGCCGTGGCCGGCTTGGTGATCGTGGCGGTCGGCCGGGACTGCCCGGCCGGGGCCGAGGTGACCGAGAAGGCGCGCTGCACGCTGGACCCGGCCGTCGCGAACGTCACCGTGTACGCCCCCGGCGTGACCGCGTTCGCCGGCAGCACCGCCTGGTGGCCGGTCTTCTCCAGGACGACCGTGTCGCCCCGGCGCACCGTCCAGGTCACCTGGGCGTCGGGCACCGGCCCGAACTCGTCCGGGTCGTTCGAGGTGCCGAGCAGCCCGACCGACTGCCCCGCGACGAGGGTCAGCCCCGCCGGCGGCGAGATGATGGCCACCTTCGTCGGGCTGTCCACCACCGTGACCGTCACCGCCGCCGAGCCGGTACGCCCCAGACTGTCGGTGGCGCTGGCGGTGACGACGTGAGTGCCGGCGGACAGCGACGGCACGAACGTCTGCGACCCGGTCGCCAGCTCACCGTCGATGCTGCTGCTCCAGGTGAGCGGCAGCTCCTTGCCCAGGAAGTCGGTCGCGGTGCCCCACAGGTCGACCGACTGGCCCACCGCGAACTTCTGCTTGGTCTTCGGGGTGCTGATGCTCACCGCCGGCTTGCCGACGGTCACGCCCAACGCCCCGGCGACGGCGGCCAGCGCGTCGATCCGGCGCTGGCTGCCGGTCACCTTGCCGCCCAGCCCGCCGACGTGTGCGGTGTCGTTGAGGATCTTCCGGACCTGCTCGGAGGTCAGCGTCGGGTCGGCGGCCATCACCAGGGCGGCCACCCCGCCCACGAACGGCGCGGCGACACTCGTGCCGCAGGTGGTCTTCGTGGTGTTGACCGCCGGCGTACCCGGGTCGGTCAGCCCCGGCACACACATCGGACCGTAGATCTCCACCGACGTGGTGAGGTCCTTGGTGCCCCAGTTCGACCCGCCGGACACGGTCGCGTCCTGGTTCATCCCACCCACGCACATCACGTGGGTGCTCTCGCAGGGCACCCAGAGGGTGTCGCCGTCGACGTTCGTGCCGTTGTTCCCGGCGGCGGCGACGATCAGCGCCCCGGTGTCCCGGACGTGCTTCATCCGCCGGTCGGTCCAGGTGCGGGCGTGGCTGACGCCGAGGTTCACGTCCCGGGTGAAGCTGAGGTTGACCACGTCCGGGTGGGTCGCCTCGGCGGCCTTCTCCAGCCGCCGCAGGACCGTCCAGTAGTCGATGCCGTTGCGGACGGCGACCAGTTCCTGCACCACCGGCCCGGCCGGTCCGGCGGTGCCGTAGTCGTTGTCGACCCGGCCCATCCCGGCGAGCACCACGTCGGTGGCGTGCCACGGGCAGGGCGTGCCGCCGGTGCAGTCGTTGGTGTTGGTCTCGCCCCACTCCGCCTTGTGCAGGGTGACCTTGCTCGGGAAGTCGGCGTTGAACTGGAACCCGCCGTCCTGCACCAGGTACTTCACCTGCTTGGTCAGTCGGCCCTTGCTGTCCAGCAGCTGCCAGGCCGGCGCGACCCCGACGTCCAGCGCGCCACCGGCCCGCATGAACGACCAGTCGAAGACGTTCTTGCCGATGTCCGGGGCCTCGAAGACCTGCCCGTCGGCGATTCCGGACGGCTCCACCAGCCAGTCGAGGACCAGTTCGGTGCCCGTCCGCCACTCGGCGGCGGCCAGCGCGAGCAGGCGCAACGCCCGCTCGTCGCCGACCCGGTAACCGCCGGACTGCCGCGGCTCGGCGGCGAGCAGGTCGGCGACCAGCCCGGCCGGGTCGGCCTTGCCGACGTCCACCCGGACCAGATGGTCCTGCCCCTCGGCGTCCGGGGCGAACGAGTCGAGCACCTGGCCACCCCAGCGGGCCAGGAAGGCGTCCAGTTCGGCCTGGTCGGCGGTCCGCACCATCACCTCGTCGAGGACCAGGCCGGCGGGTGAGCCGTCCGGCCCGGCCACCACGCCGACCTCCCGGTCGGTGCCGGTCCGACCGACCGGGTCGAGCCGTAGCCGGGGCGCGGCCAGGCCCGGGTCGACCCGGAAGGCCAGCGGCTCGGCGTTGGTGGCGTCGACCCGCCCGGTCGGGCCGCCCGGTGCCGGGGCGGCGCTGGCGTCCGTGCCGGCGACGAGTCCGGCGGCGAGCGCCGCCACCACTACGGTGGTCAGGTACCGGCGTGTGCCGGTCCGGTGGGTCGCGGAGCGTGTCGTGTTCATGGGTGTCTCCCGGTGTCGGCGGTGCGATGACACCGGTAGGAGCGCGCCGGGGTCGGCATGCCAACAGAAAGTTCCCGGGGAATTTTTTCTTCGCTGTACTGGACCCGTCGACGAGCGGTGGGAGCACGGATGGACGTGATGGCGCAGGACGACCGGACGCTCGTCGAGGCGCTCCGGCGGGGTGACCGGACCGGCCTGGAGGGCATCTACCGGCGCTACGCCGACCGCCTCTACACGTACGCCCGGACGATGCTGCACGAGCCGGAGGCCGCCGCGGACGCCGTCCACGACGCGTTCCTCACCGCCGGCCAGCGCATCGACCAGCTCCGCGACCCGGACCGGCTGCGTTCCTGGCTGTACGCGATCGTGCGCAGCGAATGCCTGCGGCAGTTGCGGGAGCGGGCCCGGTCCGCGCCCCTGGCGGAGGCGGCCGAACCGGTGGCCGACACCGGCGACCCGGCCGCCGCCGTCAACGCCGACCAGGTACGCGCCCTGGTGCACCTGGCGGTCGACGCGCTCAACCCCGGCGACCGCGAGGTGGTGCACCTGGCGATCCGCCACGACCTCTCCTCCGTCGACATCGGTACGGCGTTGGGGGTGCCCGCGAACCACGCGCACGCCCGGTTGTCCCGGGCCAGGTCACAGCTCGAACGGGCGCTCGGCACGCTGCTCGTCGCCCGCAGCGGGGCACGGGACTGCCCGGCCCTGGCCGAGCTGCTCGGCGACTGGCAGGGCCGGCTCACCCCGGTCCTGCGCAAACGGCTCGCCCGGCACATCGACGACTGCGCCCGGTGCGGGCTGCTGCGGCGCGAACAGTGCAACCCGGCGGCGCTGCTGACCGCGTACACCGCGCCGGGGTTCCTGGTGGTGGCCGAGACGGTGTGGTCGCGCCTGGCCGAGGCGGGTCCCACCGCCGTGCAGGCCACTGCGGAGTTGCCGGCCGGCACCGGTCCGGCGGCCGCCGACCCGCCCGGGTCCGCCGCCGGGGTCGACGCCCCCGACGCAGCCCACGGCCCCGCCGGGTCGACCCCTCCGGCCGTTCCCGACCCCACCGGTCCGTCGTCACCGGCTGATCCGTCGTCCCCCACGGCGTCGCCCGATGATCCGGCGTCCCCGGCCGATTCGGCGTCGACGGCTGAGCCGGCGTCGACGGTCGGGCCCGGCGGCCTCGCCGGTCGGTCGGATGCCGCCGGGCAGGGCGGGTCGGGCCCGGCCCGCGTCGCGGTGGCCCCGGCCGGCGCGGCGGCGACACACACCGCGACCCGGACGGTGGGCGTCGCGGCCCGGGACCGCGACCGGCGGCGTCGGCGGCGGGTGGCCGTGACCGCCGGGTTGCTGCTGCTCCTGGTGGTGGCCGGGACCTGGGCGGTGTCGACGGCCCGGCCGGACGCCGAGCAGGTGTCGGTGACGTCCGGCGTCCCCACCGGCGCGGCGGCGGTCACGTCGTCCGCCGTCGCCACCGCGGCGCCGTCGGCCCGGACGACCCCGGGGCCGGACGCGACAGGTGCCGGTGGCCCGGCCGCGCCCGGCGGTGCACCGACCGACGCCGCGACGAGCGCCGTCCCGGGTCCGACGCCGGCACCCTCCCGGCCGCCGGCTGCTCCCCGCCCGACGACGGGCGCGCAGCTCGCCGCTCCCTTCACGGTGTCGGCCGACGCGCACGTCCGCTGCGGCGCGGACGCCTGGAGCCTGGTCGTCCGGGCCACCGGCAGCGGTGCGGTGGGCAGCGCGCAGGTGCGGTACACCCCCGCCGGGGGCGTCCCGACGAGCCGGACGATGACGGTGGACGGATCGTCCGCCCGGGTGACCGTGGGTCAGCTCCGGGCGTCCGCCGTGACCTGGACGGTACGGGTGACCGCCGTCGACGGCCGGACCGCGCAGAGCCCGTCGTCCACCGTGGCCGATCCGTGCGTCCGGCCGGGCTAGGCGGGCGGGGGTGACCCCTGGTCGGGTGCGCGGACGCCGGCGAGCAGCACGGCCAGGTACAGCTCGACCCGGTCGTCGGGCGCGTCGGCGATCCGGGCGGCGAACGCGGTGCCGCAGACCAGGTGCTGCAAATCGTCCAGGGTGAGGCCGGGGCGTAGCTGACCGGCCCGGACCGCCCGCTCCAGCACGGTCGCGGCCAGGGCGGCCAACTCCGCCCGGCGGGTCGTGGTCGGTGCGGTGGCGTCCTCGTCCGGGCTGGTCGAGAGCACTTCGGCGAGGGTCGGCTCGGTGAGCTGGCCGAGCAGGATGCTGCGCAGCAGCCGTTGCAGTCCCGCCCACGGGTCGTCCTCGCGGCTCGCCGCCTGCGCCTGGTCGAGCAGGGTGGCGAAGGCGTCGGCGGCGAGCGCCTCCAGCAGTGCGCGTCGGGTCGGGAAGTGCCGGTAGACGGTGCCGACCCCGACCCCGGCCCGCCGGGCGATGTCGTTGAGCTGTAACGACAGGTCGCCCTCCGCCACCAGCGCGCGGGCGGTGGCCAGCACCCGGTCGCGGTTGCGCGCGGCGTCCGCGCGCAGTGTCGTCGTCACCGCGCCAGCCTAACGCAGCGGATTGCTCATCCGATCGGATTGACAATCCGCTTACTCCGGGCTTGAATCGGATAGGTAATCCACTCCTCTGTCGGAAGGCACACCATGGACCGCGCACCCGGCTGGACCGCCGCCGATCTCACCGACCAGTCCGGCCGGACCTTCGTCGTCACCGGTGCCAGCAGCGGCCTCGGCGCGGTGATCACCCGCCACCTGGCCGCCCGGGGCGGTCGGGTGGTGATGGCCGTCCGGGACACCGCCAAGGGCGCCCGGGTCCGGGCCGACCTGCTGCGCGCCCACCCCGTCGCCGACCTCGTCGTCCGCCGGTTGGACCTGCTCGACCTGGACTCCGTCCACGCCTTCGTCGAGGGCCTCGGCCGCGACGTCGACACGGTGGACGCGCTGGTCAACAACGCCGGCATCGGCACCGTCCCCCGGCGGTTGAGCCCACAGGGGGTGGAGAGCCAGTTCGCCACCAACCACCTCGGGCACTTCGCCCTCACCGGACGGCTGCTGCCCGCGCTGACCGTCGGCCGGAACCCGGTCGTGGTCACCGTCGCCTCGGGTCTCTACCCGCTCGGGCGGCTCGACCTGACCGACCTGGCCGCCGAACGCCGCTACTCCGCCGCCGGCGCCTACGCCACCTCGAAGCTCGCCAACGTGCTGTTCGGGCTGGAACTCGACCGCCGGCTGCGGGCCACCGGCTCGCCGGTCCGCAGCCTGCTCACCCACCCCGGGATGACCAGGACCGACCTCTCCCGGGACCTGCCGCCGCTCGCCCGCCGGATCGAGACCGTGCTCATGGGCCCGCTGCGCCGCCCCCTCGACGAGGCCGCCGCGCCCATGCTCTTCGCCGCCACCGTCCCGACCGCGCCCACCGGCCGGCACATCGGCCCCGGCCGGCTCCTCCGCCGCGCCGAGCCCACCTTCGCCCCGCTGCGCGGCACCGCCACCGACCGGCGACTCGCCGCCGACCTGTGGGCCCGCTCCGAGGAACTCACCGGCGTACGCCCGTTGCCCGCCCCGCTGCGGTGACCACCGCCGGCCGCCCGACAAAAGCGTAACCCATGGGTTACGCTTTGCCGGTGGACGAGGTGGCGGCGGCGATATCCGATCCGGTCCGTCGCCACATCCTCGAGCTGCTGCGCGACGGCGACCTCCCCGCCGGGGAGATCGCCGACCGGTTCCCGATCAGCAGGCCGGCGGTCAGCCGTCACCTGCGGGTGCTGCGGGAGAGCGGCCTGGTCCGCAGCGAGCTGGTCGGCCGGCAACGGCGCTACCGGCTCGACGCCGACCGGTTCACCGAGCTCGTCGACTGGCTCGCCCGGTTCCGCCGCCCACGCGGCTGGGCGCAGCACCTCGACGCGCTCGAAACGGAGGTCCACCGCACCCGCCGGGAGCGCCGCGCGCGCGACACGACGGACCGAGCCAGAGGAGAGACCGCGTGACCGGCACCCCCACCGGACGGCTGTTCCGTACCGCCGCCGGCACCGACCTGGTGCTGGTACGCACCTTCCGCGCACCCGTCACGGACGTCTGGGCCAGCGTCACCGAACCCGAACGCACCGCCCGCTGGTTCGGCCCCTGGGAGGGCGACGCCGGCCCCGGCCGGACGATCCGGTTGCAGATGGTGTTCGAGGACGACGCCCCGTGGACCGAGCTGAGGATCGAGGCCTGCGAGCCGCCCCGGCACCTGGCCGTGTCGTCGGCCGACGGGTCGGGCGGCTGGCGGATCGAGCTGCTGCTCACCGAGGCGGCCGGCCGCACCGAGCTGCGGTTCACCCACCACCTCGACAGCGAGGAGCACGTCGGCGAGATCGGCCCCGGCTGGGAGTACTACCTCGACCTGCTGGTGGCCGCCGGGACGGACGCCCCGAAGGCCGGGTTCGACGACTACTACCCGGCGATGAAGCCGTACTACGAGGGGCTGCGCGGTCCGGCCGGCTGAGCCCGCCGGGGCCGCGTCCGGTCGACCCGGCGCGGCCCCGGCGTGGCGCTCACATCCGGTCGGGCGTCCGGATGCCGAGCAGGTCCAGTCCCTGCCGCAGGGTCCGTCCCGTCAGGTCGGTCAGCAGCAGCCGGCTCGCCCGCAGCTCCCCGTCCGCCCGCAGCACCGGGCACCGCTCGTAGAACGTGCTGAACCGGGTGGCCAGCCGGTGCAGGTAGCCGGCGAGGTGGTGGAACTGCGCCGTCCGGGCCACCTCGTGCACGACGGCGGCGAACCCGAGCAGCTCGAACGCCAACGCCCGCTCCGCCGGGGTGCCGAGCACCACCCCGGCCGCCGGCCCCGGCACCGCCCCGGCCCGCCGCAGCACCGACCGGGTCCGGGTGTACGCGTACTGGAGGTAGGGGGCGGTGTTGCAGTCCAGGGCGAGCATCCGCTCCCAGTCGAGCACGTAGTCGCGGGTCCGGTCGGTGGACAGGTCGGCGTACTTGACCGCGCCGATGCCGACGGCCCGGCCGATCTCGGCCGCCTCCGCCTCGTCCAGGTCGGGGTTGCGGGTGCGGGCCAGCGCGGTCGCCCGGGTGACCGCCTCCGTCAGCAGATCGACCAGCTTCACCGAGCCGCCGGCCCGGCTGCGCAGCATCCGGCCGTCCGGGCCGAGGACGGAGCCGAAGCCGAGGTGCTCGGCCCGGACCGGAGGACGCAGCCAACCCGCCTGCCCGGCCACCGCGAACACCATCGCGAAGTGCTGCCGCTGCGGCAGGCCCACCACGTAGAGCAGCCGGGTCGCGCCCAGCTCGTCGACGCGCGACCGCAGCGCCGCCAGGTCCGTCGCCGGATACCCGTACCCACCGTCGCCCTTGCGCACGATCAACGGCAGCGCGACGCCGTCGCGCCCGACGAACCCGGGCGGGAAGACACAGGTCGCCCCGGCGCTGTCGGTCAGCAACCCGAGCCGGTCGAGGTCGGTCACCACCGCGCCGAGCCGGTCGTTGTACGCGCTCTCGCCCCGGAAGTCCTCCTCGGTCAGGGTGACGTCGAGCAGCTCGTACACGGTCAGGAAGTACCGCTGGGACTGCCCGACCAGCAACCGCCACAGCCGGCGGGTCTCCGGGTCGCCGCCCTGCAACGCGACCACCCGCTGCCGGGCGCGTTCCCGGAACGCCGGGTCGGCGTCGAACTTCGACCGGGCCGCCCGGTAGAACCCGTCCAGGTCGCCGATGGACAGCTCCTGCGCCGCCTCACCGAGGTCCACCAGGTGCGCGATCAGCATCCCGAACGGGGTGCCCCAGTCGCCCAGGTGGTTGACCCGCACGACGCGGTGCCCGAGCCAGCCCAGCACCCGGACGGCCGCGTCGCCGATGACCGTCGAGCGCAGGTGCCCGACGTGCATCTCCTTCGCCACGTTCGGGCCCGAGTAGTCGACGATCACGGTCTCCGGGTCGCCGGTCACCGGCACCCCGAGCCGCTCGTCGCCGGCCAGCGCGGCGACCATCCCGGCCAGCGCCCGTCGGCGAGGGTCAGGTTGACGAAGCCGGGGCCGGAGACCTCCGCCACCGCGCAGACGTCGTCGAGGTCCGCGCGGTCCAGCACCGCCTGGGCGATCTCGCGCGGCGGCCGGCCGAGCCGCCGGGCCAGCGCCAGCGCCGCGTCGGACTGGAAGTCCGCCCGCGGCGAGCGCCGCACGGTGGGTGCGACCGGTTCACCGGCCACGGCGGCGAACGCCGGCGTCAGCCGGTCGGTGAGCAACCTTTCAAGATCCATTGATACGCCGATCTGCTCGGATCCGTCAGCCAGGCGGATCCCCGGACGGGGGAGCCTGCGGACGGACCGAGGACAGCGGAGGTGACCGGCGGCTCGATCCGCCGGTCGCAGGGGAATGGGTCAGCGCGGGCGGGCGACGGGTCGCCGGCGTCGCTCCGCACCGACCACGACGTCGTACGACGTCCGGGTGTGCTGAGCGGTCGCGCTGGTCATGCCGGCAGCCTACCGGACCGGCGGCGTGGCCGGTCCGCCCTGCCGGACGTGGCCGGTCCGCCCCCGGTCGGTCCGCCCCCGGTCGGTCCGCCCTGCCGGACGCGTCCGGTCCCGGCATGGTCGGTTCGTCCTGCCGGACGTGTCCGGTCCCGGCCTGCCGGCCGCAGCGTCCCGGCCCCGACGCTCCGCCCCGCGTGCCCGTCGGGGCGGACCGGGGTTCCCGCCGTCAGCCCCGGTGGTAGCTCTGCGCGTAGTAGTCGCCGACCTGTTCGCGGTAGTCCGGCCGGACGTCGTCCTCCGGATCGAACGCCGGGGAGTCCCTGACCTGCTCACGGCTCCGGTCGACGTGCACCACCCGGTCCCCGTGGTCGACCCGGGCGACCGTGCCGACCGGCAGCAGGACCTTCCGCCCGAAGATCCACGGCCCGGTGTCCACCACCAGCCAGCGGGCACCCGCGTCCTCGCTCGCCTCGTCGATCGCGCCGATCCGCCCGTCGGTCGCCTCCACCCGGTATCCGGTCAGGTCGAGCGGGGTCCCCGGGCCGGGCGCGTCCGGCCCGTCGTGCGACTCCCGGTCGGGCCGCTCACCCGGCTCGGTCTGGTCGTATCCGCCGGCCAGCGCCGCCGGGTCGCGCCATGCCCACGGGTTGAACGGCTGCATCCGGGCCACCTCCACCTCGTCGTCGACACCCGACAGGTGCCCCAACCCCCAGCAGCGGAAACACCGCGCCGCCAGCTCCGGCCCGCCCCGCCCCGCCTCGCCCGCCGCCGCCGCCCGAGCGCGTTGATCAAGAAGTTTGCGTCACGGACGTCCCCGAGGATGACCGGAACCTCTTGATCAACACGCCTCGGCGGCGGGGGCGCCGTTTCGGGGGGCGGGTGGCGGGGGTGGGCGGGCCGACAGGGGGCGGGGCGCTGGGATACTCGTCGACCATGGTGTTGTCGCGGGGTTGGTCGTTGTTCCTGGTCGGCGTCGGAGTGTGGGCCTGGGCGATCTGGCCGAGGTTCGGGGTCGCCATCTGGAACGACACGCGGGCCTGGTCGGGCGGGGCGGTCGGCGTGGGCGCTCCGACCGGATTCCTCTGGATCCACGCGGTGCTCATCGCGGCCTCGTTGGCCATCGGCTCCACGGCCGGTGTGCTCGGCATCCGGGGGTGGCGGGCGGCCCGCCGCCTGTCCCCGGCGGCGTCAGCGGGCGGCGCTGAGGCCGATGACCAGCGGATTTGACGATCAAACCTGAGGCCGCGTAACTTTCTCTCTGCCAGCGCGGAACGGGCAAACGGGATTAAAACCCCGGGGTTCGGATCCGATGTGTGGCACCGGGTCGTCGGGGGCACCATCTCCTGCACGACGCGGTCCGGGTGGGGCTCGACCGAACGCCGCAGGGCGGATTTGGTCGGGCGGAACCGACCGGGTAAGGTTGTCGACCGGCAGGGCACCGGGCGAGCATGCGGGAAACCGCAGCGGCCGGTTCTGCCAAATCCGATGATCAACCGCAGCGCTGGCCGCTGCGTGCGCTCATCGGGCGATGCCGCACGAAGCGTGACACACCGGGGCACACCGGTTGACACGGGGAAGACGGTGAGGTAGCGTAGTAAAAGTGCCCAGCGCGAGAGCGCGGGGCGCGGCGAACGAAATGCCCCGACTGGGTGGCCGTTGGTGCGGTGGTCTGGTTGGTGTGTGGTTGTTCTTTGAGAACTCAACAGGGTGCTTGTAAAGCCAGTGCCAATTGTTTTATACCCCGTGCCGGCTGAATCTTCGGGTTTGGTTGGTTTGGGATTCCTTTGGCAACATGTTTGTT